>NZ_LXHX01000117.1:0-20568 GCF_001649495.1 Emticicia sp. MM
TAGGAATAGTGGTGTGTTTTGTCCGAAAAATATCCAGTAAAATAAAATCTTAAACAAGTTCACAATGAATAGATAAAAAAAAAGCTAATTTTAATTATTACTCTTTTGGATGATTTGCAATATGTGCTTTGCTCAAAGAGGGTCTTTGAGGGGTACGGGCAAAATTATAACTCGAAATTTTGATATCAAAGATTTTGATAAAGCGTCGATTGAAGAATTTTGGTGGTAAAGTTGAAATAGAAATCGGAAAGACATTTTCAATAAAAGTTGAGATTGATGAAAATTTAGAGCCATGATTTGAAGTAAAAAAAGAACTTCCCGAAAAAAAACATTACACCCTACTGGCCATCGCTTTTGATGGTGGCTTCAATTCTAAAGCAACTTTCAACCGAGAACTTAAAAAGTTTACAGGGCAATTGCCGATTAGATTTGAAGAAAACTAAATCTAAAAAACAAAGCCCCTGTTCATAAATGAGCAGGGGCTTTACTATAGTTAAACAATTTGGGATTTCTTATTTCAAAGAAGCAATCAGTTTTTCGTTCAAAGCTACGTAGTCATCGTTTTTGCCAGCTTTAGCTAATTCAATACCTTTAGTTGCAGTGGCAATTGCCCCAGCTTTATCACCTGATTTTGCTTGGATTTTTGCTTTTAAGTGAACCATCCAATAGGCACTTGGTTGTGCTTCGATAGCTTTGTTTACCCATACTAAAGCCTTATTTAAGTCTTTGCCATTATCAAAATAATAACTTGCCGCAGCAAAATATGGGCGATTATCAACATTCATGGCGTTGTCAATTGATGCCATGATTTTGGTATCAATATCAGCCTCTACAGGAATACTTACCGCAGTTTTTTCCCAGAGGATTTGAATGTTTGCAGATGCAGGCAATACATCACCAATCATGATGGTAAATGATTCGATGTGCATCGGTAAACTCATAGATTTTACTTTGAAACGAGCAACATCTTCTTCTGTTTTATAACCGCTCAAACCACCATTGTTTACACCTTTATTTAAGATAATTTCCCATTCGTTTTGGTTTGGAATAGAGTAAAGAGCATACGAACCAGCTTTCACAGCTACTCCACCTACTTTTACGTCTTCGCCAAAAGTTACTTTCGTAGCACCATTGGCTCCTGTTCTCCACATTTTTCCGAAAGGAACTAAATCACCGAAAACTTTACGGCCTTTAGCTAACGGACGAGAATAATTTACTTCGATTGATGAAAGTGCAAAATCTTGTTTAATAGTTTGAGTTGGGCTTGGGGCTGGTGTTTTTACACCTTGTGCCATTGCACCCATTGATACAAAAAGAGAGAATAGTAAAACGATTTTTTTCATTTTTAATTGAGATTGTGTTTGAATACGTATAACGACGAAAACAGCAAAATGTTTTTTTTCTACTAAAAAAATCCCCCTTTGAAGGGGGTAGGGGGATGTAATTTAAATAGCAAACTATACCAAACTTATTTTCTTTCCAGTTTGTGCAGCTTCATAGATAGCCATTAAAATTTTCATATCTCGTTTACCCTCTTCTCCATCAATATGGCTTGGAAATTTACCAGTTTCGATAAATTCTTTACAAATAGCCTCCATCATTACTGTTTGATGGTGGACTACTGGTAGTTTCAAAGAACCATCATTTGTGCTTCCTTTGATTGGACCATAGCTGTAAGCAGGGCTTAGTTGCACCCAACCTTTGTCGGCCGAAACGTAGAGTTGTTCGATATTTGATTTATAAGAAGTAAAGCCATTAACAATGGTACCACCCGGAAATTCCATTTGCCACGAAACGCTTTCTTCTACATCCTTAAAGCGTTCTTTATCGGTAATTGGCCCAAATTGTGCTGTTACCCAAAGGGGTTCTTCTCCTGTTACATAGCGAGAGGCCTGCACGCAATAAATACCCACATCCATCAATGGGCCACCTCCAGCCATGGCTTTTTTGAGTCGCCATTGGGTTGGGTCGCCAATGGTAAAGCCAAAGTTGGTTTGGATGAATCTTACATTACCTTTTTCTTTTTTCTGACCAATACGCATGATTTCTTGTGTGTGCGGCTCAAAATGCATACGATAACCAATGCCCAACTGAACGCCTGCCTCTTTACAAGCTTTAATCATCGCCTCACATTCAGCAACAGAATTAGCCATTGGCTTTTCACACATTACATGTTTGCCCGCTTTGGCTGCTCGAATTACAAATTCAGGGTGCAAAGAGTTTGGTAAAACCACATACACAATATCAACGGCTTTGTTTTTGGCTATTTCATCAAAGTTTTGGTAGTTGTATACGCTTTCTTTGGGCAAATTATACTTTTTCGACCATTCCTCTGCTTTGGCTGGAGAACCAGTAACAATGGCAGTTAAATAACAGTTTTTAGCATTTTCTAAAGCAACTGCTAATTGATTTTTGGCGTAGCTCCCCAAACCAACGAGGGCAATACCCAGTTTTTTATCATCTTTTTTTGAACCTGCTTCTGGAATGGCCATAACTGATGGAATAGCAAAGGCAGCTGCACTAGTACCGAGTCCGATTCCAAGGTTTTGGAGGAATGAGCGTCGAGATTGATTTTCAGACATTTCTTTAGTAAATTAGGGGTGAATTTTAAGAATATTTATGCAGTTTTGTGTAATTTATTTACATCAGAATCTGTTTCTAAAAGTACAAACTAAATTGTAAAATCGAAAGTAGAAAAGTGGAAGAAAAGAAAATTCAAAATAGTCAATCAACAATTCGTACACCAATTGTCGTTGCAACAACATTGGTGGTTGGCATTCTGATTGGAGCAACTTTTTTTGGTGGACGTAGGGTAGGTGGAGATATTTCTCGTAGTTCAAATAAATTCAAAGAGATTCTGACTTACATCAATCGAAGTTATGTAGATAGTGTAAACACTGATTCACTGGTTGATTATTCGATTACGAAAATGCTCGAAAAACTCGACCCTCATACGTATTATTTCCCACCCCAAGAAGCTGATATTGCTCGATCGCAGCTTGAAAGTGGATTTGATGGTATTGGTATCGAATTTAATGTTTTCAATGACACACTTTATGTCGTTACGCCACTCACAGGGGGGCCATCAGAAACAGTAGGTATTCAAAGTGGAGATGCTATCATTAAAGCAAATGGAAATAAATTGACAGGAAAAGATGCTAGTAGTGCTAATATTTTTGCTAATCTGCGAGGGAAGCGAGGTACTGAAGTAAAACTCGAAGTGAAACGCCGTGGATTTAAAGATTTACTAAAATTTACGGTAGTAAGAGATAAAATCCCACAATATTCGGTCGATGCAGCATATTTAATGGAGGATAAGAAAACGGCTTATATTAAAATTAATCGTTTTACAGAAACTACTTACGATGAATTTAAACAACATATGACCGACCTCAAAAAGCAAGGAATGAAACAATTATTGCTTGATTTGAGAGGAAATCCAGGTGGTTATATGGATAGAGCAACCGATATTGTTGATGAACTGGTTGGTGGAAAAGATGTGATTGTTTATACAGATGGCAAGGATTCTCGGAATAATAGAAAAACCTATGCTGGTAATGATGGCATGTTTGAGAAAGGAGCCATTGTGGTGATGGTTGATGAAGGAAGTGCCTCTGCCTCTGAAATTGTTTCAGGTTCATTACAAGATTATGACCGTGCTTTGATTGTTGGCCGACGAACATTCGGAAAAGGTTTAGTGCAACAGCCTATTCAACTTTCAGATGGTTCGGAGCTTCGCCTTACAATCTCTCGATATTATATTCCTAGTGGACGAAGCATTCAGAAACCATACGAAAAAGGGCATTTAGAAAATTATGAACACGAACTCGATGAGCGTGGAAAATCGGGTGAATATTTTATAGCCGATAGTATCAAAAATAACCCTAAAATGCGATTTAAAACCAAAGGTGGTAGAGTTGTGTATGGTGGTGGCGGTGTAACACCCGATATTTTTGTGCCGAGAGATACCAGCCATATTACCAAGTATTTACTCGAACTTTATGGTAAAAATATCCTGCGTGAATATGCCCTTAATTATGCAAATACCAATAGAAAAACACTAGAAAAGCAAGCATTTACTGCTTTCTTGAAAGATTTTGTTATTAGTGATGTCATGCTTGAAGAAGTAAAGAAAATGGCAGTAAACGCCGAAGTAAAATTCAATGCTTCTGAATATGCTCGCTCAAAAGAGTTTATCAAGCTGCAAATAAAGGCCAATATTGCTCGCCATGTTTGGCAGCGAAATATGAAGAATGGATTAAATAATGAGTATTACCAAATTATTTATAGCCAAGACCCGCTCTTCCAGACTGCAATTAAGCAATTTGTAAAAGCCGAAAAATTGGAAAAGGATAAAAAGATTTAAAATAATAAAGGCGAGGGTTCAAATCCTCGCCTTTTGTTTATGTTATTTTTTACGTTTCTTAGATAAATTATATCCAAAGCCTAAATTTGCCCTAAATACTCCTAAGTCAAAGTTGCTATTGGCATAAGGAGAAAGTTCGAAAACCACTTGGAGCCCTGGTAATTGTTGAATAGGGTAGGTTCGAACACCAAAATTAAGACTATAACCTTCTAATGGCTTTTGTTTCGAAGCATCGGGGTTTAAATAATTCAAAAAGTTTGCCTTTACGCCGGCTCCTATATAAAACTTAGCTCGTTCGCCTTTGCTTACGTTAAACATTGGGGTAACTTCGGTGCTCAATGATGAAAAATAAGAGTTCATCTGAAAGCGAAAATCAGCCCAGAATGGTTTATCGGGGTTTGAGGCTACAGAAAATACAGAGTTGAATGGGTAATATGTAAAAGTTTGGGCCTGAGAAAAATGGGCAGTGGCAGCAAATAAAGTAATTAATAGTAGTTTTTTCAGCATGCTAGAGGGGTTATCATGATACAAAACTAACAAGAAAGCCGATTAAATAATATCATTTTCTAAAATTAGCCCTTCTTTCGCTTTACTATTTTGTTCATCTACCAAGCGATTGATTTCTTTAATGACTTCGAAAAATACCGACAATTTTTCAGCAGGAATTTGTTCTTGAATCATTTTATTGAAAATAATTACGCCTTCACGAGAAAAACTACGCTTTTTTCTTCCTTCTTCAGTTAAGAAAACTCTTACAAAACGCTTATCATCGGGGTCTATTTCTCGGTAAATCCAACCTTTTTCTTCCAGTGTTTTGAGCATACGAGTAAGGCTTCGTGGCTCCATTCCAATCGAAGGTCCAATTTTTGTAGCAGGAGTACCTTTTTCAGAGTCGATATTGAGCAACACATAGCCAATTGCCATGGTCATATCGTTGGGGTTAGCATACGCATTATACATACGCGAAATAGAGTGCCAAGCCCATTTTATGTAAAAATCAACTGTTTTTTCCTTCTTCATTGGTGTTTTTTGCTTCGAATCTATACAAAAGTAACAAAAAAACAGTATGCAGGCATACTGTTTTAAAGTTTTTTTATTGAGCAAAAACTATTTTCTTAAAAAACTATGATTTTAGTCAATTTCTGTGGTTTTGATTTTAGCATTGAATACGTAAGTCTTCTTACCGCTAGGTTGAATGAAGTTTACGATATTGGTTTGGTCATCGAAAAGCTCTTGCATTATGCTATTGTAGATGATATTACCCTTAAAATCAGGGCTATTCGGAATTTCTACATAAACCCAAGTCGCATCACCTTCCATTTCCTTACCTAAAATCGACATCGCCTTTTTTTGTTTTTGGGGCGTAACAATCATAAAATGTTGCTGAACGTATTTGCTCAAAATCGCATCACTATTATCATTTTTTCCACCAATCATTACTTTTTGCCCATTATTGGCTTTCGTAAGAGCAGTCTCTAAATCATCGGTAAACATACGAATACTAATCTCCAAAGATTTTTCTTTAGGATTGTATTGAATTTCTGTCAACGAAGTATGAAAAGCATGAACGATTTTAGTTTCTCTACTAATAGAGTGGCCAGCCGATCTATCAATAAAAATTGTGGCTGGATTAAATATCGTTAGCCCTAAAAAAGCAATTAAAATCTTAATCATTTCTTACTTAAACAAAGCCTTGAATGTATCATTGAACAACACAAGAATCATCAAAGTGAGAAGGATGAAAGTACCAATTTGTTGGGTACGTTCCATAAATTTCTCTGATGGTTTGCGGCGTGTAATCATTTCATAAAGTAAAACCAAAACATGGCCACCATCAAGTGCTGGAATTGGTAAAGCATTCATAAATGCTAAGCCCATTGATAATAAGCCAGTTAAGCCCCAAAATCTTTCCCAGTCCCACGATTTGCCATACATTTGTGCTAAACCAACTGGGCCGCTTACAGCATTTCCTGCTGAAATATGTCCTTTAAAGATGCGGCCAAAACCTTGGATTTGGTTTGGAATAACCGATAAGGCATCTTTCGCACCTGTAATAAATGATTCACCAAATGTCAGTGTGCGTTTGCTAGATATTAATGTAAATTCCGAAGTAAAACCAATCGTACCTTCTTTGGTTACTTCTGGTGAAATTTGTAATGTTTTTCCTGCTCTTTCAACGCTTAAGTTTACTTTTTTACCAGCGAATTTCTTTAAAGTTGCTTGAAAATCTTGGAAGCAAACCGTTGTGATGGTGTCAATTTTCAAGATTTTATCACCTGCTTTCAACCCTGCAGCTTCGGCTGGCATTCCTTTAGCAATTTCGCCCACTTTAAATGGATAAATTGGCTCCATAAATGGAATTTTACTGGCTACTTTATCAATCAAATCGTTTGGTACAGGAATCTCTTTGATTTCACCATTGCGTTCAATCGTGAAATTGGTGTTTTCTTGCATTAATGCCGCACGAACATCTCCTGAACTTTCATAATCCTGACCGTTAACTTTCAAGATTTTATCGCCTGTTTTAAGTCCAATTTCTTGGGCTAATGGGTGAGCATAGTACCCTAATTTGTTCACTTCTGCTTTTGAATAATATTCTTCTCCCCAGTAGTATTTTACACCCCAGAAGATTAATATACCTAAAATGATGTTTACAATAATACCACCAAGCATAACAAAAAGACGTTGCCAAGCTGGTTTCGAACGAAATTCATAAGGTTCAGGAACAGCCGAAAGCTGCGAAGAATCTTTGGTTTCATCAATCATACCCGCAATATCTACATAGCCACCAAGTGGAAACCAACCTAAGCCGTATTCAGTATCACCTTTTTTCTTTTTCCAGAGTGCAAAATTGAGCACATTGGGTAATGGAAAAAGGAAATCGAAGAATATGTAAAATTTATTAACTCTAATTCCGAAAATGCGGGCGAAAATAAAATGCCCAAACTCGTGTAATCCGACTAAAATAGTTAATGCCAGCAAAAGCTGACCAATCATTGTTAAAATTGCCATTAGTTGACGTTGATTTGTTTTGATTCTGAAAAGTCGATTTTTAAGACAAAAAGCTTGATTTTTTTCTTAGCAATTATCCGAACTTCGACTTTATTAAAACCTGTTTTTTTATGAAATTATTAAAAAACTATTGATACTTTACTAAAATTTACTCCAAAATTGCTGTACCTTCTAAATAATCAGCAGCGATATTGGGCTTATTAACTGACCAAATTCCTACATACGAACGATACGGAAACAAAAATCGGTTATCCTTAAGCGAAAAAATTATCTTTTTTCTATAATCTGCCAATGTCTCCATTCCATTTTGCAAACGCATTTCATTGATTCTTTGTTCATCTGCGACATCTATTTGTCGAAAAACCCACTTATTTAATTTAGCGGAAAACGCTTTTCCTTGTATCATTTCGGGTTCGTCGCTCATGATTTTAAATACATGCCTAGCCAAAAATATATCATTGCCGTTAATTGTGGCCATGATATGCGAAGCGGAATGAGGTGTTATACGTCCACCTTGGGCGGCATTGAGCAAATGATTTGAGAAATTAATGGTTTGATTATCAGATGTTTGTCGGCGGATGACAGTGTAGAATGGATACTGAATGATTGGCATTCCACCTTCTCCACAGCCGATTTGGTCTTCACCTGGAAATCCATATTTATCAAAAATATAGTCAAGCTCGGTGGCATTTTGACGGTCTATTTTCACGATACTATCGGCAAAAGCTTGGGCATCACGAACGCGATATGACTTGTCTCGCTCAACAATTTTAGCTAATTTATCTTGTAAACTTCGATTTATTTTCTGGTCGAACTCACGTTTTTTTGCCAAAAAGCTTTTCTCAAAGTTTCTCCAATTAGGGTCTTGCTGAATGCTTGTAAAGGCAGCTTCATCTTTAATAAAATCAAGACTTATGCCTTTGTTGGCTACTTCGAGCAAATATTTGTAGGTATTGGTTGCATCGCCCAAGTAGGTTGCACAAACGGCCGCATTGAAATAGTCTTTCATGAAAGCACGCGGAACAGTTGCAAATGCTTTTTCATAATTTTCGAATGCATCTTTGTATTTGCCATCAATAATGGCCAATTCGGCTTTGTTGATGATTGGGTGATAGGCTTTTACGTAATTTATTTCTTGTGCTGATACCCACAATCCGACGGTACTCAAAACCAATACAAAAAATAATCTCATAAATAGTTGATACAAATTCAAAACCTTAATTGGGCTAATTGTTTTCGATTAACGAAACTATCTTCAAAATTAGCATAGTTTTAGTAAAAAGAACGAATTTTAATGAAAACTTTGTTGTTTTAAAATAGACCAAAGAGATTATAGATTTTATTTTTAATGATGGATTCTGCTAAATACGAAGTAGTAATTATTGGTGGTGGGCCAATTGGCCTAGCTTGTGGAATTGAAGCTCAAAAAGCGGGCTTAAGTTATGTGATTTTAGAAAAAGGATGTTTAGTAAATTCACTATATAATTATCCTGCCAACATGACTTTCTTCAGTACTTCTGAAAGGCTTGAGATTGGCGATGTGCCATTTGTATCGAATAATGCCAAACCAACTCGCAGCGAAGCTCTTGAATACTACAGAAGAGTGGCTATTCATAGAAAACTCAATGTAAAGCTTTTTGAAGAAGTTTTAGAGGTAGTAAAAGCAGATAAAGTCTATCAGATAAAAACAAAGAAACACAACTATGAAGGTAAGCACGTGGTTATTGCCTCGGGGTTTTATGATATTCCGCACATGTTGGGAGTAAAAGGCGAACATTTGCCTAAAGTAACGCACTATTATAAAGACCCACATTTTTATGCTTTCCAAAAGGTTTTGGTAGTAGGTGCGAATAATTCGGCGGTTGATGCCGCACTTGAAACTTGGCGGAAAGGTGCCGAAGTTACCATGGTGATTCGTGGCGAAGGAGTAGGCGAACGCGTGAAATATTGGGCAAAGCCCGACATAGAAAACCGAATCAAAGAAGGTTCGATTAAAGCCTATTTTAATTCAGAAATTGCCGAAATCACAGAAGATACAGTCGTTATAAAAACGCCAGAAGGCTTGGTAAGTGTAGAAAATGATTGGGTAATTTCGATGACAGGGTATCAACCTAATTTAGGTTTTTTGAAGAAAGTAGGTATCAATCTTTCAGCCGATGAAATTATGAAGCCTCAGTATGATGAAACAAGTATGGAAACCAATTTACCTAATGTATATTTAGCTGGAGTTATCTGTGGAGGAATGAATACGCATAGCTTGTTTATCGAAAATTCGAGAGTGCATGCCGAAAGGATTATTACGAAGATTTGTCGTGGAACAAGTTAGAAACTTGTTTTAATTCATAAATCATCATTCCAAGAACCAATACATATTCAAGTATAACTAAATAAAGATTTTCTTGATAAAGGTCTGTCTGATAAGCCGCATAGCTAAAAAACACTGTATATGACCAAAGTATTGGGTAGCGAAAGTTGGTAAAAATGGCAATTACCAAAAGATTGGTTGCATACCAAGGGTGTATGGTTGTAGCCATTGCAAAATAAAGTGTTAAGATAAATAGAGCTGCCTGATGTATATCTTTAACCTTCCAAGAAATAAGTATGATGCTAGAAAATGTGATAAATGCCAGCGTTTTTCCTAGAAATCCGATGATATTATAGCCCCAAATCCAATAGCCAACTTCACGCAGTAAGTAATAAATACTGGCATTAAACTCAAACTTTTGGAAATATAGATTTACACTCGAAAACAGCTTTTCGATAAGTGCTTTATCGAAAAATGGTAAGAAGAAAAATCCACAAAAAGTGGCTACTAAAGCACCATACCAAATGCCTTTTTTGAAGCCTATTTTCTTGATTACAAGTGGAATGAAAACTAAAGGAAGTAATTTTACACAGACTGCACAAGCAAATAAAAAAGCACTAAAAAAGAGGTGAAATCTTTCTTTGATACCTACATAAAAAGCCCAAACTACAAAAAACATCACAACGCCCTCGAAATGTAAATTGCCGCATAATTCAATAATAATGAGTGGGTTGAATGCATAGAGTGCAATGACTTTGGGATTTGATGAAAGCTTTATTTTTTTAGCAGAAAGTTTGGCGATAATTAAAAGAATACCTACTTCGGCAGATAGAATAAAAACTCTTAGGAATATAACATTCAACCATAAATTATTAGGCGAAAGCCAAGCTGAAATGCCAAAAATGAATTGATTGAGCGGAGGATAAACGGTATAATAATTCGGTGAATTGAGTTTGTCGAAAATAGATTTGTCGCCAATAATAGGCTTAAAATCAATAGATTGGACAAATTCAGCGGGTAAGATTGTATAAGGGTTTAAGCCATGACTGAGCAAGCGACCATCCCAAACAAAACGATAAAAATCATCGGATAAGGCGGGTATGGCAAAAAGTAGTAATATTCGAAAAAAAATGCCCGTGATGATCGCCTCACGAGCATTTTTGAAAGTATAAATAAGACAATAATACAAAACAAAAAGGCCTGTATATAAGCCTATTAATTGCCCAAATGATTGGCGTTGGGTGAAATATCCGAGGTTGATAAGTAGGCATGAAAAAAGCGTAATGAGGCCTATTTTCAGTAAACTATCTCGTAAATGGATGGGATATTTCATCATATTATTTTTAGGTAAGACTTCGCTCTGAGCGAAGTCTTACCTTTATTTCAAAACTAGAGAAACAACTTTAGGTTGAACAATGGCATAGTCGGTAACCTTGCCAAGCCCTGAGTATCGTACTTTAAAGCCCTTGTTTTCGAGAATATGGATGGCATCTCGGAGTGACATCCCACTCACATCTGGTAAATCCTTTCGGTCTTCTACTCTTTGCCACGCAACTGAACTTCCATTTTTCGAGGCTTTCACCCAACCTGCACTACTCGGTGAATTCTGAATGCCCAACTCTTCATTCACTGTGCGGAAATCTTCAGCGTAACCAGTTTGTGCTTGTGTTTGGATTTTCTGAATATTAGATGCTTTATTTTTAGATGGATGCAAGGCTACATCATAAGCAAATATTTTATCGGCAATCGTGCGAAATACTGGAGCGGCCACATCACGGGCATAGAGGTTGGCACCCTGAGGCTCATCAATAATTACTGCACAACTATATTTAGGGTTATCTGCTGGGAAAAATCCAATAAAAGCCGTATAATATTGGTTTTTTACGTAGCCATTCTCACGTTTTCTTGAAGTTCCCGTTTTTCCTGCTACTTTGCAAAAGCCCGTATTGATGTTTTGTGCAGTACCATTTTCCACTACACCTCGCATCATTTCTTGAGCCAATTTGGCCGTACGCTCTGAACAAATAGGCGTTGGGTCTTGGTTGGCTTCAAATCTTTCGGTGACTCGGTCGGCTTCACGAATTTCTTTTACAATGAGTGGCTGTACCCAATGGCCATTATTGGCAATGGCATTGTAGAAAGTTAGCATTTGTAAAGGCGTAAGTCGAGTTTCATAGCCAATCGACATCCAAGGAATAGTGGTATTACTAAAAGTAGAACTTTTACGATTTTTAATAATTGGTTCGGTTTCACCTTTCAACTGAAAACCAACGGGTTGGTCGAGTTTAAAGCGAGTCAGGTAAGATACAAACTCATCGGCATTAGAGAAACCAAAATGCTTTTTCACCAGATTATAGATGCCGATATTGCACGAATGTTCAAAAACTTGTTTTACGGTCTGATTTCCGTGTTCTTCCGAACATGTCATTTCGGTTTTATTGTGCATAATACTTCCGCCGCAAAACCCAGCATCTTCATTCAGACTAAGATTCGATTTTTCTAGTAAAGCCACCATAGTAGCCAATTTGAAAGTCGAACCAGGGTCAGTTCCACCCCTTACGGCATAATTGAAATCTTCGGTATAGAATTTACTAGTAGAATCAGAGCCATTTCTTCTCGAAAGATTGGTAATGGCCTTAATTTCACCCGTGGCAATTTCCATCACTACTGCCGAACCATATTTGGCATTGGTATTGATAACTTGATTTCGAAGGGCACTTTCAACAATATCTTGGTAATTTACATCAATAGTAGTGATTACGTCTAAGCCTGCTTCTGGGCGTACTTCTGGGCTATCTTCTACAGGTTTCCATACACCCCCCGTGAGACGCTGAAATAAGCCCACGCCATCTCGGCCAGCTAAGTAATTATTGAAGCTAAATTCAATACCAAAGTCACCACGCGTTTGCGTATCACGGTCGAGTTTTCCGATAGAACGCAAGGCCATGTCGTCAAAAGGCATTACTCTTCGCTCAAGTCGTTCAAACTTTCCACCTCCTTTCATGGGGCCTTCTCTAAAAAATGGGAATGTCTTTATTTGCTGACGTTCTTGGTAATCAACCAAACGATTTCCAAGAGCCACGAAAATCAGTTTCTTTTCTTCGCGGGCATTTTTAATTAGGCGTTTATAATCCTCGGCCGAGCGATCTTGAAAGAAATTGGCTAGTTTTCGGCATAAACTGTCGATTTTTTCTTTGAAATAAGCAGGTTTGGCTCTCGTGACATCAATTCCTACACGATAGCGGGGTACAGATGTAGCTAATAAGCTACGACCATCAGCAGCGAAGATATTTCCTCGCTGAGCTCTTATTTTCATGGGCTTGCTTTGTACTTTCTCCATTTTGTCCGCCCACTTTTTCTTCTGAAAAACCTGAATAACAAATATTTGAGCAGTAATTAACGAGCCTATGATAAAAACGATTCCAAAGGTTACTTTCGCACGCCACTGGATTTCTTCACGTATTGAGCGTTTTGGAGCCATAATTTTAATGAGTTCTGAGTTCTGAGTGTAGAGTTCTGACAGGGGTATTCTTGTAATTCCAAGTAAAAACTCAAAATTCAGAATTGTACAGACGGGTATCCCTACACTTAGGACTCTATATATTATTTCACTACAATTTTTGTGGGTGGAGTAATGTTTTCTTCAAGACCATCATTGCTTAATTTTTTTGCTATTTCAGACTGCTTACTAGCAAACATGTATCTTGATTTTTGGGAGATGTATGCTGCACGTTTTTCTTCCATGTCATTGCGAGCTTTATCTATTTTTTTGATAAAACTTTCATAACTATGTTGTACGTAAATGTAGATGATGCCCAAAAAAACAACCCAAATGATGCGTTTGAGCGTTTCGGTAGGTAGTTCACTACCAAGTTCTAAACGATTGGTTAGCCAAGAATTGAGGCTGTCAAAGATACCTGGTTTGCGAGGCTGCTTTGGCTTTGAAGGAGGGGCAGTCGCGGTAGCAGGTTCAGGACGGCTCCGAAAAGTATTCGTTTCCATTCCAGTCATGAATTATAAGTTTTATTTTTAAAGCACGATTTTATGAGCATTTAGCTCAATAGATAAGACAAATTTATGAATTAGGCAGAAATAAAATCGAAAATTAAACGAAATTTATTTTAAGGGTTCTGCGATTCTTAATTTCGCACTTCTGGCCCTTGGATTTTGTTCTACTTCTTCGGGTGTGGCCTCAATAGCTTTTCGGGTAATTGCTTCTAAAGGTTTCTTATCATTACCAAAAATATCTTTCTCAACTTCGCCGCTGAACTTACCACTTCTGATAAAATTCTTAACCAAGCGGTCTTCCAATGAGTGATACGACATCACAACCAAACGACCTTCTGGAGCTAAAACTTCGGGTGTTTGTAGTAAAAATTCTTCAAGAACAGCCATTTCTTCATTAACAACAATGCGAAGAGCTTGAAAAACTTGGGCAAAATATTTATTTTCTTTGCCTTTGGGGGCTAATTTCCCCATTACATTTTTCAAATCATTGATGGTGTTAATCGGGCGGTTGAGGCGTGCTGTATAGATTGTTTGGGCCGCAGTGCGAGCATTCTTGATTTCGCCATACATGCCTAAAATTTTATGTAGTTCATCCACCGAATATTCATTAACAATATTTTTGGCAGAAAAATCGGCATTTTGGTTCATTCGCATATCCAATTCGGCATCATAACGAGTCGAAAAGCCGCGTTCTGGAGTATCAATTTGGTGCGATGAAATACCTAAGTCGGCCAAAATACCATCTACTTTTCTTACACCATACAAACGTAAATATTGTTTGATGTTTCGGAAATTCGCCTCAATAAAAGTAAAATTCTTATTTTCTATAAGTTTTGATTGCTCTTTTGCATCCGCATCTTGGTCAAATGAGTAGAGTTTTCCAGTAGTAAGTTTCTCTAAAATAGCCCGTGAATGTCCACCGCCGCCAAAAGTAACATCAACATAAATGCCATCGGGTTTGATATTCAGACCTTCTAAACATTCTTTGAGCATAACGGGCGTGTGATAAACTGACATAAACTTTTTATATATTTACAATGTTGAAATGCAAAAGTACTAAAAAAATCAACGCTTGAGGGGTAAACACCCTTCCGAACGTTCATCGAACCAAAGAAACCTTATGAAATTATTTATCAAATTATCCTTTATTGTCTTTGTCTCTCTTTTTCTAAACGCTTGTAAAACTTCTTCTGAGCCTAAATCTGGTATTTGGCGAGCTGTTATTCCGACGAAAGGTGGTGAATTACCTTTTAATTTTGAATTACAAAAAGAATCCGATGGCTATTCAGTAACGATTTTGAATGGTGAAGAAAAACTAAAGATGGATAAATCTTTTGTGAAAGATGATTCGCTGCATATCCCGATGGAATTGTTTGATGCTGAAATTGTAGCGAAAGTAGAGGGTGAAAAGTTAGTGGGTTATTGGAAGAAAATGCGTTCGGATTTTAGTTTTTTGCAAGGCAATTTTGTAGCTGAATATGGAAAAACTTATCGATTTACTGATAAAACTGATAAACCAGAAACACTTTTAGCACCTAAATATAGTGTTTTGTTTCGCTCCGAAGATTTGAAAGATTCAACAGTTTCGGTTGGACTTTTTTCTACGAAAGGTAATGAAGTAAATGGTACTTTCTTGACTTCAACAGGCGATTATCGTTATTTACAAGGAAACTTGATGGGTGATAGCCTCAAACTTTCGTGTTTTGATGGCACACATTTATTTTTGTTTAAAGCTAAAGTTGAGGGCGGAAAGCTTACCGGTGGCGAATTTTGGTCAAGTCTTAGTAGTTTCGAATCTTGGGAGGGTGTGAAAGATGATAATGCCACTTTGCCCGATGAGAAAACATTGACTTATCTAAAAGAGGGCTACCAAACAATCCAGTTTTCGTTTGCTAATGAACAAGGTAAGAAAATTTCTTTGACTGATGACCGCTACAAAGGCAAAGTAGTGGTGGTACAAATCATGGGTTCTTGGTGCCCGAATTGTATGGATGAAAGTAAGTTTTTGGCTCCTTGGTACCAAAAAAATAAGCAAAAAGGCGTTGAAATCATAGGTTTAGCCTACGAAAAAAGTACAGACCCAGCTTTTGCTTATCCTAAAATTAAGCGTTTGAAAGAGCGTTTTGGTATTGATTATGAAGTGCTTTTAGCAGGAACAAATGATAAAGCTGATGCTTCAACAACTTTACCAATGCTTAATCGTGTGATTGGTTTTCCAACAACTATTTTCATAGATAAGAAAGGACAAGTACGCGAGATTCATACTGGTTTTTCTGGACCAGGAACGGGTAAATATTATGATGATTTTGTGAGTGATTTTAACCGTTTGGTCGATAAATTATTAGCCGAGTAAAACATTTTTGATTTTTCAATGGTTATTAAAATAATTACGCATTTCGAAAACAAAGACTCCTAAAGGAGAAGAAGCTTTATGACAAATATTATAATCGTAAACGAACACGACGAGGAAATCGGTACGGGCGAAAAGCTTTTGGTTCACCAAAAGGGTTGGCTCCATAGAGCCTTTTCGATATTGGTTTTCAACGATAATAATGAGTTGTTGATTCACCAACGCACTTCTCACAAGTATCATTCGGGTGATTTATGGACAAATACTTGTTGTGGCCACCCAAATGCTAATGAAGGAATCAGCGAGGCGGCACACCGTCGTTTAGGCGAAGAAATGGGTTTTGATACATCACTTGAGTTCTTGTATAAATTTCAATATCGTACAGTATTCGAAAACGGTTTGATTGAACACGAAGTTGACCACGTTTTTGTAGGTACTTACAATGAATCATTTATCGTAAACCCTGAAGAAGTAGCTGATTATAAGTGGGTTTCGGTTGATGCTCTTCTTGACGATGTATCACAAAATCCTCAGAAATATACATTTTGGTTTAAGGAAATTCTCAAAAGCAGTGCTTTCATGAGTTATGTTACGGCTAATTTAGTTTTGGCCTAAAATACCATAGAATCAAATTTCGGGGTAGCCTAATCCTCATCAAAATATTTATTGTATTTTTGTGCTTTATCATCGCCTTTATTCGCATGAAAAAGCACTTTTTTGTTTTTATACTTCTATTCTTCAGCACTTTTGCTATCGCTCAAAAAAAATCTAAGAAAGATTATTTAGTGACGCTCAATACTAAGTTTGGTACTATGCACATGGTATTATTCGATGATACACCGCTGCATAAAGCTAATTTCGTGAAGTTAGTTGAGCAAAAATTCTACGATAGTTTATTGTTTCATCGAATAATTGATGGATTTATGATTCAAGGTGGCGACCCCAACTCAAAAAATG
The DNA here is from genome assembly GCF_001649495.1 of Emticicia sp. MM. NCBI lineage: Bacteria > Pseudomonadati > Bacteroidota > Cytophagia > Cytophagales > Leadbetterellaceae > Emticicia > Emticicia sp. MM. The sequence goes on from NZ_LXHX01000117.1 coordinate 16,999, forward strand.
CCAAACCAGGCGAGCGTTTGGGTAATGGAGGTGGAAATCTTGAACGTATTCCTTTTGAGTTCAAACCCAATCATATTCATCGAAAAGGTGCTTTAGCCGCTGCTCGTGATAATAATCCTGAAAAAAAATCGAGTGCTTGTCAATTTTATATTGTGCAAGGAAAAAAACGTACAGATGAAGAAATTACCACCATTACCCAGCGTAATGGCATGAATTATACTACCGAACAACGTGCCGATTACATGATTTTGGGTGGAACGCCTCATTTGGATAATGGTTATACAGTTTTTGGCGAGGTTATTGATAATTTGAATGTAATTGATGAAATTGCAAAGCAGCCTAAAGACTCAGCCGACCGTCCTAAAGAAGACATCAAAATGGATTTAAAGGTAAAAAAAATGCGTAAAAAGAAGATTACCAAAAAATTTGGCTATAAGTATTAACCTTTGACTTCTCTCAATTAGCGAAGTGATTTTTGAAATATAAAATGAAGAAAATTTTAATTACAGGTTCTAATGGACTTTTAGGGCAAAAGCTTGTTGAGCTTCTCTTAAATAATCAGGATGTTCAAATCATAGCCACTGCTCGTGGTGAAAATCGATTACCATTTCATGAGGGATATGAATATCACCCCATGGATATTACAAATCGTGAACAAGTATTGAGTGTTGTAGAAAGCATTCAGCCTGAGGTTATTATTCATACTGCTGCTATGACTAATGTTGACCAATGTGAAAGCGAAAAAGCAGCGTGTTGGGCACAAAATGTGAGTTCGGTAGAGTATTTAGTAGAAGCTTGTGCGAAAACTGACAGCTTTTTACTCCATATTTCAACCGATTTTATTTTTGATGGAACCTCGGGGCCATATAAAGAAGAGGACGAGGCAAATCCGATTAGTTTTTATGGCTGGAGTAAATATGCGGCCGAGAAATTGGTCATTCATAGTAAAATTCGGTGGGCCATTGCCCGCACGGTATTGGTTTATGGCATTGCACATGATATGAGCCGTACGAATATTATTTTATGGGTGAAAAAATCGCTTGAGGAAGGTAAAAATATCAAGGTCGTTACCGATCAATGGCGTACACCAACATTAGCTGAAGATTTGGCCAAAGGTTGTGCATTGATTGCTACCAAAGAAGCCGAAGGTATTTTTAATATTTCAGGGAAAGATTTTCTTACACCTTACGAAATGGCAATCATGACTGCTGATTATTTTAAACTTAATAAATCATTGATTGCACAAGCCGACTCTACTACTTTTTCTCAACCAGCTAAACGACCGCCAAGAACGGGTTTTGATTTAACGAAATCTCGTGAGGTGCTGGGTTATGAGCCAGTAAGTTTTATGGAAGGAATTGAGGTTTTGGCGGGGCAGATTAGTAAATAATTTTTGGGGTGAATCTTCTGTTTGATTGTATTAATGCGAACAGAATGTTCGCCCCAAAATTTTATAAATAAAACTTCTTCCAACGAATATATTCATCTACTTCATCAGAAACCATATAACGTATTGGTTTACCTGCTTTGATAGAATTTCGAATAAATGTTGCTGAAATATCGAGTAAAGGAGCTTCAATAAACTTTACTTTTGGATGATTCTTGAAATTATGTTCGGCCGTATTTGGGCGAGGATATACATATAGTTCGTAATATTCAAGAATTTTATCGTAGTTTTTCCAATTTTCAAATTGTACCAAATTATCTTCACCCATAATCAACTTAAAATCGTGTTGAGGGTAGCGTTCGGATAATTTCGTGAGCGTATCAATCGTGTAGCTTGGTTTAGGCATCGAAAACTCAATATCGCTGGCCTTTAGCTTAAAATTATCGGCTATTGCCTTTTCTACCATCGTGAGTCGGTCAAACTCATGCAATAAACTTTTGTTTTTCTTGAACGGATTTTGTGGAGAAACCACAAACCAAACTTGCTCCAAATCGGTGCAATTGGCCATAGTGTTGGCAATAATCAAATGCCCCACGTGAATCGGATTAAACGAACCAAAGAACAAACCTATTTTCACACTTCCAACGGTTTTTTTGTAATCACTAACTCATTTTTAGTAAATTGCTCGTAGAGTTCTTCGGCTTTTTGCCAAGAATGTTGGATATCATCATTGTGCAAAATGACATCGAATTTATCTTGAAACTCCATCTCGAACTTCATTTTATAGATTCTTCTAGAAATGCTATCTTCATCGTCAGTGCCACGGCTGCGTAATCTTCTTTCCAATTCTTCCATCGAAGGCACTTTTACGTAAATTGCCAAAGCGTTGTCGCCGAAGTATCTTTTCAGATTCATTCCGCCCTTTACATCCACATCAAAAATTACATTTTTGCCTTCATCCCACAGGCGTTCGATTTCAGTTTTTAGTGTACCATAATAAGCTCCTGGGTATACTTCTTGCCATTCTACAAATTCATCTCTATCAATTCTTTCTTTAAAATCATGAATACTAAGGAAATAATAATCTTTGCCGTTTTCTTCATTACGCCCGCGTTTATCGCGAGTACATGCTGAAATTGAAAAACCGAGATTTGTGTATTTGTCAAGTAGATGCTTAACAATGGTAGTTTTACCCGAGCCCGATGGGGCACAAAATATAATTGCTTTACCTTTCATGAGAAGATTAGTTAATGGCCAACGACTTAAATAAAGCCACAACTGATTTTATAATTATTAAAAAAGCCATCAAATTCTAAATTTGACGGCCGAATATTTTTGCAAATATACTATTTAATTTTTTTAGAAAAAACCGATAGTAAAAGGCTTACTATCAAGTGAATTAACAACTAAAAAATATTGAATATAATTTTACTTCAACTGCTATAAATCCTAAAACTAAAAGTGACAGTCCGATTTTTGCTTTAATATCAAGAACTAACTTCTCTGGACAGCATTTCTTTTCAACTTTTTCTTGCATGGCTTCCTTCATGCATTTTTCGAGTTTATAGGTCTCGATACACGGCATACACACATCCATGTTTTGCTTGAAGTGTTCGATTTCCTCAGCAGATGCAGAACCGTCAAGAACGGCCTGTATCATCTTCATGCACTTCTGATGATTGTCACACTGATACTTCATTGAATTTATTTAATTATAGGAACAGTTTTATTTTAGTGTTCGTGCTCTAATTGCTTTAGAGTTTGAATTTGTCAGTAATGGTGAAATTGACGTATTTGAACAAAAGGGTAACAGTAAAGTTTTAAAATTTGTTCATTTTGTGTTTTTTTTATCAAAAGTCTTCTTCTTCCTCACTTTCGGCTCCATCGGTTTGATAACCCATTGAGTTGGCATAAGTTTTGAGTTTTTCTTTCAAGAGATTTCTAGCACGGTGAAGTCTTGAACGCACAGTTCCGATAGGAATGTCAAGAATCTTGGCCATTTCTTCGTAAGTAAAACCTTCAATATCGCATAGAATAATTACCGTTCTGAAATCAACAGGTAGGCTATTTAAAGCATTGGCTACTTCATCGCCAATCATATCCTGTACGGTTTCAGTACGCAAGTCGGTTGTGGCATCCATTTCGGCATCTTCTGTCGAATTATAGGTTGTCTCAACGTCTTG
>NZ_LXHX01000118.1:0-6479 GCF_001649495.1 Emticicia sp. MM
ATTTCGGCATCTTCTGTCGAATTATAGGTTGTCTCAACGTCTTGGTAATCTACCTTTGAAGGTTCTTTGCTTTTCTTACGATAATCGTTGATAAAGCTATTTTTCAGAATCCTGAACAACCATGCTTTGGCATTAGTTCCTCTTTCGAATGAGTTTATAAACCTAAATGCCTTTAAATAAGTATCTTGCACTAAATCGTGGGCATCATCTTCATCGTTTGTTAGGCGAAAGGCAAAGTTGTACATGGAGTCTATGTGTGGCATAAACTCTTTATCAAAAACTGCGTATTTTTCTTTTTCAGAATACCGGACTTCTACTTCTACGATGTCTTCTTCTTCCATAGACCTTTATAATTATAGTCGGGCAAAATTACTACTTTTATACTAAGATTAAAATGATTTATAAGAATACCAAGATTGATTTCTAAAGATTCGATGAAAATCTTTTCAAAAATGATATTGGAACAATGTGGCAGTAAACTTCAGTGCCACTAACGCTAAATAAGGCTTTAGAGTATTTGTAAAAACGAAAGAAATAATAATAAATCTTTTCGAGAAAGATATTTGTTTAAAGCAACCAATTTTAAGGATAAAAGGGAAAAGAAAGTCGGTGGTACTTATTTTCTGTTGTCGCCCCCATCCATCATGCTAAGATAGCTAAAATATCTACTTTCTGCAATTCGGCCATCCATTACTGCTTCTTTTACTGCACAATTGGGTTCATCAATGTGTTTGCAGTTATTGAATCGACATTCGTCTAAAATTTCTAGCATTTCTGGGAAATAGTGACAAATTTCATCTTTCTCCATATCAGCTAAGCCTAATTCTTTAATTCCGGGCGAATCTATGATAAATGTTCCGTGGCTTAGCTCAAACATTTCGGCAAAAGTGGTGGTATGTACGCCTTTATTGGCAAAAGTTGAAACCTCTGAGGTACGAAGGTCGAGATTAGGGGCAATGGCATTAACTAAAGTTGATTTTCCAACTCCTGAGTGCCCCGAAAGCAAGGAAACTTTATCTTTAAGGACTTCATAGAATTCATCAACGCCAATTCCATCCACCGCAGAGGTAAAAATACATTTATAATTGAGGCTTTCGTAAAGGTCAGCTAATTCTTGTTGATAGGCTATTTGTTCTTCGTTGAGTAAATCTAATTTGTTGAAAACCAATACAGTAGGAATACGAAACGACTCAGCGGCCACCAAAAAACGGTCGATAAACCCCAAAGAGGTACGAGGGAAATTGAGCGTGGCAATTAATACAGCTTGGTCGAGATTGGTAGCTAAAAGGTGCCCGTGAGCAGTTTTGTGTACTGACTGACGGATGATATAATTTTCACGTGGGAGAATATCGTTGATAATACCCGTATTACGATTTTCGTCTTCAATTTCGAATACCACTTTATCGCCTACCGCAATCGGATTGGTAACTTTTAGACCTTTAATTTTGAATTTCCCTTTTAGACGACATTGCAGCATAGCACCAGTAGCGGTACGAACTTCATACCACGACCCCGTAGAACGCATGACTAATCCAATGTTTTGGCTCAAAGTTTGATAATAATTATAAAGTGAAACGAATGAGTGTACCTTAAAATAGTCTTAAGGATTATTATTTTGTTAAAAATATACCGTTTAATAAAAATTATTTGAAAAGTAATATTTTTTCAAATAATGATAATATTTTGGCACAAAAATTTCTGTATTTTAAATAGGTTTTACTTGTATAACACCTTCGTAAAGGGTATTTTACCGTAAAATAAATTTTTAAGTTATTTTTAAGCGTTTGTTGCAACAAATATCGTCTATTTTCCGTTATTTAGTTGTCAAGTTAAGAACAGGAAAACAATTTAAACACAGTACGACAATGAAAAAAGGAGTATTATTCGGGTTAGCCGCTGTTGCTGTTGGAGTTGTAGTTTATTCTTTAAATAAAAAAGGAAAACTAACATTGCCATTCAAGCCGGCTTCAAAATAATTCAGCCACAATGGATTGTAAGAAACACAACCACCTTCTGAGTTTTTAGCACCACGCATTATCTTTGAATAACGGGTGCTTTTTTTATGTCTAAGCGTGTTTCTGGAATTCTACTTTCAGTCTTTCTTTTTCGATTGGCACTACACCTACATATTCACATACCAATCCACCACCTAGGTTTGACATAGCTGCGATTGTTTTCGGCGAAAGTTTCAAAGCTAAACACATGGCTGCAATACTTACAACTGTATCGCCCGCTCCTGAAACATCAGTGATACTACGCAAATGTGCAGGTATATGATGGATTTCTCCTTGATAATCTATAAAAACACCATTTTCTGAGAGTGTAAGAAATAAACCGTTTACGCCCAAAGTTTGTTTCGCTGAAGCAACTGCCGTTTTAACTTCTTCAAGATTTTTGGCATCAAAATCAATTTTTAAGCCTTCTTTTAACTCTTTCAGATTAGGTTTAAAAATGTCTGTTCCTTGATAATGCAAAAAGTTACGTTTCTTAGGGTCAACAATGGTTGGGATTCCTTTTGTTTTGGCAAAACTAACAATCGATTGAATACTTTCGGCATCTAAAGCACCTTTATCATAATCTTCAAAGATAATTACATCGCATGAGTTGGCTAAAGAATGAGCTTTTTCAATTAATTGCTGGCGTTCGTTGGTAGTAATTGGCCCATCCATTTCCGAATCAATGCGAACTACGTGTTGAGAACCAGCCAAAACTCTTTGTTTAACGGTGGTAATTCGATTATTTGATTGAATTATGCCCTCAGTAGGTAAATGGCTTTCTTCTAAAAGTTTGATTAAATCATTTCCATCAGCATCGTTTCCTACAACTGAGCATAGAATGGGAGTTCCGCCCAATGATTTGATATTCATGGCCACATTTCCAGCACCACCCAAGCGAATTTCTTTACGCTTAACATTCACAACTGGGATGGGGGCCTCAGGTGAAATACGGTCAACTTTTCCAAAAATATATGAATCAATCATCACATCGCCCACAATCAAAACACGTAGGTTATTGAAGGCTTCAAAAATCTGATTTGCTTGCATTTAATCTTATAAAATTATGGGAATTTGTTACTTAATTAATGAAAATTACTACTTAGTTAAGTATGAAAATCTATTTCCTAAAACTTACTTGAAATTCGATTTATTTTTTTTCAAACTAAAATCAAAATCATTTAACTGCAAAACTACGTATTTTTAGAATGATTTTTTCTATAAATAATACATTTTGGCTCAGAGATTGCGTTATTTGCAAAGCAATAGAGACTTTTCTTTTAAAATATATTTTATGCGTAAGACGGTATTTTTCTTACTAACTGCTTCTTTATACTTTTCGACCGAACAACTTTTCGCCCAAAACGCAGAGCATCTCGGATCGGCGGTTAACACTGAATTCAATGAGTTGAATCCTGTTATTGCCCCCGATGGTAAAACTTTATATTTTGTACGTGTGAGCCATCCATCTAATAACTATGGAGCTAAAGGTAGCCAAGATGTGTGGTATTCGGAAAGTAGAGATGGCTCATGGACAATTGCAAGGAGAATGCCGAATAGTATTAATAAAGACCAATACAATGACCTATACAGTATTACGCCCGATGGAAACACGATTCTGATTTCGGGGGTTTATAATGGCGGTCGTCGAGAAAATGAGGTAGGCTTATCTACTTGTAAACGTACTAAAACGGGTTGGTCCGAACCTCAGCGATTAATCATTCCGAAGTTTGATGATTTGTGTAAAGGTCAATTCTTGACTGCGTGCTTATCAAATGATGGAAAAACCTTGATTTTAGCTTTTAGTGAAAAAAGGAATAGTAAAGAAGATGACCTCTATGTATCTTTTTTAGGACGTGATGGAAAATGGACAAAGCCAGAAAGTTTAGGCGATAACATTAACACAGGAGATACTGAAACTACGCCTTTCTTAGCTTCAGATAATTATACACTTTATTTTGCCTCCGACCGTAAGGGTGGTTTAGGCGGAACCGATATTTGGGTATCAAAACGTTTGGATAGAAGTTGGAGAAGATGGTCGAAGCCAATCAATATGGGCGATAAAGTAAATACCGATGCCAATGAGCTTTCCTATACCATTTCGGCATCAGGCGAGTATGCGTATATGAGTTCAAAGAAAAATTCAGTTGGAAAAGGCGATATTGTGCGTTTTAAATTGCGTGACGATAAAAAGCAAGAGCCGGTGATTGCAGGGGGAGTTCAGACATCGAATAACAGATTAGAAGAGCAAAAAAGCTTGAGCCAAGGGAAAAGCCCGGTAAACACTGGCACCACAACACCTACACCTGTAGTTATGATTAGTGGCAGGGTTGTTGACCAAAAAACGGGTCGTCCGATTGAAGCAAAAATTGTTTATCAGACATTACCCGATGGAGAAGAAGTTGGCGAAGCTTACACAAACCCCAATACTGGCGAATATAAAATAGTATTGCCTTATGGGGCTAAATATTCATATCGGGCAGAAGCAAAGGATTTTATTGCTATTGGAAAAAATATTGACCTCACAGAGATTAAAGAATTCAAAGAAATTGATGGTGATGATTTGAAGCTAGTGCCAATCAAAGAAGGGGAAAAAGTGCCACTCAACAATATTTTCTTTGAGTATGCCAAAGCTACACTTCGCTCAGAATCATTTCCAGAGTTAGATCGAATTGCCGAGACCTTGAAAGAAAATGGTAATCTAACGATTGAGATTCAAGGACATACCGATAACGTAGGTTCGAACGAAAGTAATTTAAAACTTTCACAAGACCGTGCCGAAGCCGTACGTAGTTATTTATTATCGAAGAAATTACCAGCGAATCGAGTTACAAGTGTAGGTTTTGGAGAAACTCGCCCAGTGGCAAGTAATGATACCGAAGAAGGTCGTGCCCAAAACCGTCGGGTAGAATTTACGATTGTGAAGAAATAAGTATTTTTCAGTTCGCAGATTTTATGAGCTGCGAACTGAAAACTGCCAATTTTAAAGAATTACCGTTCTATTTCCGCTAATAAAAACTCGGTCATTGAAAACCAATTTCAAAGCATGAGTTAAAACTGATTTTTCTACCTCTTTTCCTTCTCGGGCCATATCAGTTGCCATATAACTGTGGTCAACATCTTTCACATTTTGTGCAATAATTGGTCCTTCATCTAAATTATTATTCACGAAATGGGCTGTTGCACCAATGATTTTTACACCACGCTCATACGCCTGACGATAAGGATTTGCTCCAATAAATGCGGGCAAAAACGAATGATGAATATTCACAATTTTATTAGGGTAATGCGAAACAAACTCAGGTGAAAGAATACGCATGTACTTAGCCAAAACCAAATATTCTGGCTTGTAGATTTCGAGCGTGCGTAAAATGGCCTGCTCGTGTTCGTCACGAGTTTTGTGTTCGTGAGTGATGTAATGAAAAGGAATACCAAATTTACTCACAAAAGGCTGTAAAGTATTATAATTACTCAGCACCGCCAAAACATTGGCGTCAAGTTCATCAAAATTATATCGAATCAATAAATCAGAAAGGCAATGGTGCTCTTTAGTGGCTAAAATAACAACGTCCTTTTTCTTTTTTGGATTTATTCTTAAGTTTATCGTTGGTGTGGCGATTGTATCTTGTAAATCTTTCAAAATTTTCTGTGGGTCGAGTTTATCAGGTGATTCAAACTCTGTACGCATAAAAAACTGTCCTTCAACCCCATCAGCTGGTGGACTTACGTATTCATCTTGCGAAATAATATTACACTCGTTTCTGTACAGTACGCTTGTTACGTGAAAAATCAGGCCTTTAGCATCGGGGCCATCCATTAAAAGAATATGTTTTGCCATTATTGAGCACTAATTAATGATTGTATGTAATTTGTGTTTTAAACGCTAAAAGTTTATAGGTAAAGTATTTAGCCTCCTTGTAAAACTATTCGGAATTACAAAAATCACGTTAATTAAAGTTTAAGATTGCGAATTACGGATTTTAAAAATAAATTTACGAACTACTTAGAGAAAGAATTGTGAAAAAATTTTGGATAAATCTTTTGTTCACACTTTTAACCATTAATTTTTGTTCTTTTGCCCAAAAAAATATCGAAATTATAAAGTTTTCAGATGTTGAGCAGTTGTTGCAAAAAAACGATGGAATAAGGGTGATTAATTTTTGGGCCTCTTGGTGTAAACCTTGCGTGAGTGAAATGCCCGTGTTTGAAACTTTAGCGAACGAGTATCAATATAATCGAGTGAGTGTTATTTTTATCAGTCTTGATTTTAAAAGAGATATTGAAACAGTAAAAAAATTTGTGGCTGAATATCAGATAAAATCACAAGTTTATTTGATAGACGAACCCGATTATAATAGCTGGATAGATAAAGTAAGTCCGCAGTGGTCAGGTGCAATTCCCGCTACAATAATAAGTAATGGTTTTAAAAAAGAATTTTACGAACAATCTTTTGACTATCAGAGCCTTAGCGATAAAATTCGGCAC
>NZ_LXHX01000119.1:0-104405 GCF_001649495.1 Emticicia sp. MM
TTTTTAAAATACTTTTGTTATTAGAGCGTTTTCAACCACAATCGTATTCGCCGATGAATAGCTGGCATAGTTTTTTAGGTTTAATTATCAATCCGTCAACTATTAAGAGGCACAACCAAGTACACCTAATATCAAATACAATGAGAAAGCAGTTTTTAATCATCGGAGCAGTGTTGTTAAGTTATGTTTTCGTGGCATTTCAAACAGCCCAAGCTAGTCCAAACAACGATTTGCCCAAAGTTGCTACATCTGCTGCCCCTACGGCCTATTTATTGGGCGATGTTGTAGCTGATTTTAAACTCAAAAATGTTGATGGGAAAATGCTTGCGTTATCTGATTTTTCTTCAGCTAAGGGTTTTATTATTGTTTTCTCATCAAATCACTGTCCGTTTTCCAAATCCTACGAAGACCGTGTCATTGCACTTGATAGGAAGTATGCTGCACAAGGATATCCCGTGATTATGATTAACCCTAATGACCCAGATGCTTACGAAGAAGATTCGTTTGCTAATATGCAAGCTCGTGTCAAAGAAAAAGCTTATCCGTTTCCGTATTTATCTGATGATACACAGGTTGTTTCAAAAGCATTTGGAGCGATGCGTACACCACAAGTTTATGTTTTGAAAAAAGAAGGCGGGAAAAATATTGTAAGCTATATTGGTGCCATTGATGACAACGCCCAAGACCCTTCGGGAGTAACCAAACGCTACGTAGAAGATGCCGTGAATAACCTCATGGTTGGAAAACCAGTAGTTACTACTAGCACAAAAGCAGTAGGCTGTGCAATTAAGTGGAAAAGTTGAAAAGACAGATTACAAATCTGTCCTACAAAAAATAAAAATATCGTGCCATCTGCAAAAACAGGTGGCTTTTTCTTTATTATTGACGAACTTTGTATTCGTTAGACAAAGGTTTTATCTAAGTAATTACATACATCACTCATGAGTAACAAGCTTCCCCCAATATTTCCTCCACAAAGAATGGAGAAACTTTTAGCATTTGATAGATTACTGACAATCATGGACGAACTTCGTGAGCAATGTCCGTGGGATAAAAAGCAAACAATGGATAGCCTTCGCCACCTGACAATCGAAGAAACCTATGAACTTTCAGATGCTATTTTGGAGAAGAATTTACCAGAAATAAAGAAAGAATTGGGCGATATTATGCTTCATTTGGTTTTTTATTCGAAAATTGCCTCTGAAACCGGAGATTTTGATGTGGCTGATGTGCTACATTCGGTTTGTGATAAATTGGTTTCGCGTCACCCACACATTTACGGTGATGTAAAAGCCGAAACCGAGGAAGAAGTAAAACGAAATTGGGAACAACTAAAACTAAAAGAAGGCAATAAATCGGTGTTAGGTGGAGTGCCAACTTCTTTACCAGCATTAGTAAAATCCTTGAGAATTCAAGAAAAGGCTCGAGGCGTGGGTTTTGATTGGGAGGAGAAAAGTCAGGTTTGGGCAAAAGTTGAAGAAGAAATGGGCGAGTTTAAAGAAATGTTTGATGTTGAAACCGACCAAGCCATTGATAAAGATAAAGCGGAAGGTGAATTTGGTGATTTGCTTTTCTCGTTGGTAAATTATGCCCGATTTATTAATATTAACCCAGAAACGGCCCTCGAACGTACCAATAAGAAGTTCATTAAGCGTTTTCAATATTTAGAAACAAAAGCCAAAGAAGCTAACAAAAACCTAAAAGATATGACTCTAGCCGAAATGGATGTATTTTGGGAAGAGGCAAAGAAGTTGTAAAATTTAAGTAGGACAGGTTTGTAACCTGTCAAATAGCTATTAACTGATAAGTTACAAACTTGTCTTAACTATTATGCCAAGAATTCTCGCCATTGATTATGGTGCAAAACGTACGGGTTTGGCCGTGACAGACCCTTCCAAAATCATTGCTTCGGCCCTTGAAACCGTGCCGACAGATTCGCTATTGGATTATTTAAAAAAATATACTCAAAATGAAGCAGTTGAGGCTTTTGTGGTAGGAATGCCTAAAAATCTTGATGGTTCGAGTACTGATGGTACTGCCTACGTAGAGCGTTTTGTGCTTGAATTGAAAAATATTTTCCCCGAAATACCTATTCATTTACACGATGAGCGTTTTACCTCAAAAATGGCTATGCAAACCATGATAGCGGGGGGAATGAAGAAAAAAGACCGCCAAGTAAAAGGTAATATTGATAAAATTAGTGCTGTGATTATTCTACAAAGTTTTATGGGAGTGTAGTGCAAATAATGCTAAGAACAATAAAAAATACCATCCAGAAAGTCTTGGAGCCCGACACTCCGCCTAAAATACTGATTGATGAAGTAAGTCAGCAAAAAATGCGTGAGATTCTGACAAAACACTTGCCTCAACCTGCCATTACGTATTGTTGGGATTTGTGGCGAGAACAACCTTTTCATTTCAAAATTTCTCGTACGAGAAGCACGTGTTTTGGTAATTATATTTTTCGTGAAGGACACCATAAAATTACCATTAATAATGACCTCAATCCGTATGCTTTTTTGGTAACTTATATTCATGAAATTGCACATCAACGAACTTGGCTCCATAAAGGTCGTCGAAGAATCGCACCGCATGGAAAAGAATGGAAACAACATTTTCAGCAGCTGATGGCTCCAATTTTAAACGAATTTGTTTTTCCCGAAAACCTGCTGGTTCCGCTCAGAAATTACATGCAAAACCCTGCGGCTTCATCGGTTAGTTACGCCCCATTATCAGAGGCTTTGAGGAGTTTCGATAAGGAGCAAGCAACGGGGATTATATTAACCGAACTGCCCGATAATCAATGGTTTGAGTTTAGAGGTAATGTTTTTCAGAAAATAGAAAAACGACGTACACGAATTCTTTGTGTAGAAAAAAAATCTAAACGCCGATATACTATTTTAGGTTCAGCACGTGTCAATCCAATTTAAGTTTAGCTTCTAAACAGCTTTAGTTTTATATATTTTTTATCAAAAAGATGTCTAAATACTCATCATTTTCTTGAGATAAAGCGTTTTTGTAGAAAGGTAAAAACCATAAGACTAACTTTATTAAACAATATGTTTTTGAATAAAGCGAATAGGGTTCACAGTATTTTTCGATTTATTAGCACAAATGGGAAGATATTTTTGTGCTTATTTGCTACCTTTTTCATTACACAATCTTCAGTAGCTCAGTCGGTTTTAGCAACTGGGCAATGGTTTAAAATTGCTACTACACGCACGGGCGTACACAAAATTGATGCAGCTTTTTTGCAATCAGCAGGTATTGATATTGGGAAAATTAATCCTCAAAATATTAGAATTTTTGGGAATGGGGCGGGAGTTTTACCACAAGCCAATAATGCAAAGCGTTTAGCAGATTTAACCGAAAATGCCATTGAAGTTATTGGAGAAAACGATGGTAAGTTTGACCCCGCTGATTATATCTTATTCTTTGCTGAAAGTCCGCATAAGATTATTTATAATGCCGAAAATCAAAATTTTTCGCATCAAAACAATCCATATTCCGATACCACATTTGTATTTTTAAATCTTTCAGATTCTAAAGGCCTTCGTGTGAAGAATCAGACACTACCAACAAATGTTGGAAATTTCATTCGAACATTTGATGATTTTTCTTTCCATGAACTCGACCAAAAAAATATTATTAGCTCGGGTGGAAGAGATTTAGGTGGTTCGGGGCGAGAGTGGTACGGCGAATCATTTGGCGTAAGTCCTGATATGAGTTTTGATGTAAAATCTGAAGGTGTTGTAGCAGGTTCATCTATCAAAATAAATTCAGCTATTCTCGGAGCTTCATTTGTCAGTACAAAAGTGAGCCTAAAACTCAATGCCGATTCGCTCGTTGGTGAACAACCCCTACGAGCCATCGGAACAGGTACTTATGATATCAAAGGCAATGAAAGCATTCAATCATTTACAGCACTTGCCAATGGAAAAAATACCCAAAAGTTGATTTTTAGTTTTAATAAAAACAATCAAAGTTCATCAGTTGCATATTTGAATTATTTTGAGGTACAAATGAAGCGAAAACTTCAATTTTATGCTCAGCAAACAATAGTTAGGTCGATAGAAAGTTTAAAAAATAAAATAAGCACTTTTGCCCTAAGTCAAGCATCGAATAATCAAAAAATATGGGATGTTTCGAATGCACTTACTGTTGAAAATATACCTTTTCAGATAAATAATTCAGAAGCTGTTTTTAACACCGAAACCCAAAATCAATTAAAAACCTTTGTCTTGTTTTCTGAAGCTAATTTACTCGAACCCAACGCTATTCATAAAATTCAGAATCAAAATCTTCAACAAGTACAAGTGCCTGATTTATTGATAGTTAGTGTGAGTTTTTGGCACGAACAGGCACAAAGATTAGCTGATTTTAGAAAAAAGAATGACGCATTGGATGCTATAGTAATAGATATCGAACAGATTTATAATGAATTTGGTAATGGAAGTCCAGACCCCACGGCTATTCGTGATTTTGGAAGGTTTTTATGGCAGAAAAACCCTCAAAAATTGAAGTATTTATTACTTTTTGCTGATGCAAGTTTTGATTATAAAAATCTGATTCAATATGCTGGCATAGATACTAAGTTGCAAATTCCTACCTATGAAAGTCGAGAGTCATTGAATCCTGTCAATAGTTATGCTTCGGATGATTATTTTGGGTTTTTCGAAGAAAATGAAGGTGAATGGCTAGAAAATAATGCAGGAAATCACTCACTTGATATTAGCGTAGGACGTCTGCCAGTTAAAAATTATGAGGAAGCAAAAAATGTTGTTGATAAACTGATTTATTATGCTCAAACCCAAAAAACAATGGGTAGTTGGCGAAGAAAAATTAGCTTTGTGGCCGATGATGGAGATTTTAATATTCATCAACAAGATGCCGATGATATTGCCGAAATGGCGGTTAAAAACAACCAAGATTGGCAAATTAATAAAATCTATTTAGATGCTTTCCCACAAATTGCAACGGCTAATGGAGCAATTTCGCCCGCAACTAATCGAGCTATTAATAGGATTGTGAATGAAGGTTCTTTGATTATTAATTACAGCGGGCACGGCGGCGTAGATGGTTGGACAGAAGAAAAAGTGCTAACTAGAGAACAAATTCTGACTTGGCGAAATTTGAGCAATATGCCAGTTTTCTTGACTGCTACTTGCTCGTTTGGCCGATTCGATGACCCTGGGAATGTTTCTGGAGCCGAAATGGCCATGCTTAGTCCCAAGGGTGCGGCGATTGGTTTGCTCACAACCACTCGACCAGTTTATTCAAATACTAATTTTTTGCTTAATAGTGCATTTTATCAAGCATTTTTGAAAGTAAAAGCAGGGTCAGTTTTTAGATTAGGTGATATTTTTCGAGTTACTAAAAATAATTCTTTAAGCGGTGTTTTTAATCGAAATTTCTCATTATTGGGCGACCCTTCCATGCAATTGGCTTATCCCACAGATAAAGTTGTTTTGACCAAAGTAAACGGTCTTTCGCCCGAAAAGCAAACACTAAAAGCTTTGAGTCGAGTTTCGCTTGAAGGAGAAATACAGGCATCAACAGGAAAGCTCAAAAATAACTTTAATGGCAAAGTTCTCGTCTCTGTTTTTGATAAACCTTCGGAAATTAGTACACTTGGGCAAAAAACCGAAAAGTTTAAGTATAAGGCATATCGTAACCAGCTCTTTGAAGGTATCGTAGAGGTGAAGAATGGAGGCTTTAAGCTAAGCTTTATTGTTCCTAAGGATATTAATTATCAACTTGGACTAGGAAAAGTAAGTTTTTATGCGATTTCGTCAGATAGTTTAACGGATGCCACAGGTAGTTTTAATGAATTGATGGTAGGTGGTAGCGAAACTAATATCTTGAATGATACAAAACCACCAGAAATTAAGTTAAGCGTTGATAAAAATAATGTGCTTAGTGCTGAGATAAGTGATGAAAATGGAATAAATATTTCGCAAGCTGGTGTAGGGCACGAAATGCTTTTAGTTTTAAATGATACGCTGCAAGTTGTTGTAAATCAGTATTTTGTGAATGAAAATGAGTTGACAAAAGGAGTCTTGAAATATAATTTAGGAGAACTACCTGCCGGTCGTCATACCATTAGATTAAAAGTTTGGGATACCTATAATAATTCAGCTGAAAGAGCGTTAGAATTTGTAGTTGAACGCGTTGATTTAAAAATTTTGAGAGCCTACAATTATCCAAATCCAGTTGAAAACACTACAAGTTTTTATATTGAACACAACGCCGAAAACCAAGATTTAACTATTAAATTGAGTATTTTTGATGCCAGTGGGAAGCAGATATTTGAGCACTCTGAGAATTGCTATGTATGCGATAAAACCCTGAATGTTGGCATGGAAGTTGAACCTAAAAAGTGGAAAGCAGGCACATACATATATCGCATTTCTGTTAGTTCTTCTTCTGAAAATAAAACTTCGTCGTTTGCTGGCAAAATGCTTTTTTGGAAGTAATCAAGAAAATAAGTTATATTTGAACTTGTAAAACTAAAGACAAAAATATATTCTGAAACGATAAACACCCTTTCTAAGGGTAGGATATTAAAAAATCTCACATGAAACGTAAAATTGTAGCAGCTTTGGCAAGTGTAGCTTTTATCAATGCTTTCACTACTCAAGCACAAGTTAGTAGAACCCTTTCGCCGTCAGTACCTTTTCTTACAATCTCACCAGATTCAAGAGGAGCCGCTTTGGGTGATGCTGGGGTAGCATCTACACCAGACGCTAATTCAATTTATTGGAATACCGCCAAATTAGCCTTTATAGATAAAAATATTGGTTCAACTGTATCATATACACCTTGGTTACGTGATTTAGTTGATGATATGGGGCTACTCAATGTTGGCTTATTCAAAAAACTCGATAAAAATTCGGCGTTTGGAGCATCAATGACTTACTTTAATCAAGGTGAGATACAATTTACAACTGCTACTGGACAACCAAATGGAACTTTCCAATCGAGAGATTTGAATTTTACGGCTGGTTATACTCGTAAAATCGGTAGAGATTTTTCAATGGGTATCAATGGTAAGTTTATTCACTCAAATCTTATTGGTAGCCAAGTTGTCAATGGTGTAGCAAGTAAGCCTGCAAGTACGGTAGCTGGCGACGTTTCGTTCTTCTACACTACCGACCGCCCAAGTGCAAAAGATAAAGACCGTGGAATGACCTATTCTGCAGGAGCCGTTATTTCAAACATTGGTGGTAAAATTAATTACGGAAGAAGTGCTTTCTATATTCCTACTAATTTGAAAGTTGGTGGTGCCGTTGGCTTTAAACTAGATGCTCATAATAGATTTAACTTCTTGCTTGATGCCAATAAATTATTGATTCCTACTCCACCATTGCGTGATAACAACGGAAATATTGTGAAAGGCCGTGACCCTGAAACTACCAGTGCAATTGCTGGAATTTTTGGCTCATTTTCTGATGCCCCAGATGGTTTAAAAGAAGAGCTTCGTGAAGTTACGCTTTCTACGGGTGTAGAATATTGGTATAATAATTTCTTTGCACTTCGTGGGGGGTATTTTATGGAGAGCAGTATGAAAGGGGGGAGTAAATACGTAACTACTGGTTTAGGTTTAAAAATAAGCAATTATCAACTTGATTTGGCGTATTTAGTGCCTACTTCACAAGGAAGTCCACTTGCAAATACTTGGAGAATTACTTTGATTTTTGATATGAACGGTAAGCCATCGAGTATCCCAACCGAAGTACCAACAGAAAATAACTGATGCATTAGATATTTGAATGGATAAAATTAAGGTCATAAAGGCAACAAGCGACGACGTCGAGCCATTAAAAAAAATTGGGATAGAAACTTTCTCAGAGACATTCGCTTCAATGAATTCTGAAGAAAATATGAAAGCATATTTAGAAGAAAGTTTTGCTAACCAAAAGTTATTGACCGAGTTAAAAAATCCGAATTCAATATTTTATTTTGCAAAGTATGAAGAGGATATTATTGGTTATCTGAAAATTAATACTGGCGAGTCTCAAACAGAGCTGAAAAATACAAAATCGCTCGAAATTGAAAGAATCTATGTATTAAAAGCGTATCACGGTAAAAATGTAGGGCAATTACTTTATCAGAAAGCCATAGAGGTAGCTCAAGAAATAAATGTAGACTACGTATGGTTAGGAGTATGGGAAGAAAATCTGAGAGCTATCAGTTTTTACAAAAAGAATGGATTTGTTGAGTTCGATAAGCATATTTTTAGATTAGGCGATGACGAACAAACAGATATTATGATGAAGCTTCAGATGAAAAAATAAATATCTTAAACAAAAAAGCTCAATGACTTTCATTGAGCTTTTTTGTTTGAACAAGGTCTGAATTATTTTAATTGCTGTCGTTAATTCATTAGACAAAAGTAGTTTATGCGTGATAAGCTACTGCTGTTTGTTTTTGTGTGCCAAGGTTATCAATACCCAATTCTACTACATCGCCCGCAACCAAATAGCGTTGTGGCTTAAGACCTAAGCCAACACCCGCAGGAGTACCAGTCGAGATAACATCACCTGGAAGGAGTGTCATGAATTGGCTTAAATAACTTAGAATGGTAGGAATATCAAAAATCATATCGTCTGTATTCGAATCTTGAAGCATTTCGCCATTGAGCGATAACCACAAACGCAAATCATGCGGATTCGAAATTTCATCGGCAGTAGCCATAAACGGCCCTAGTGGAGCGAATGTATCACAGCTTTTACCTTTTACCCATTGTCCGCCACGCTCCAACTGAAACTCACGTTCGCTATAATCATTGTGCAAGCAATAACCAGCAATGTAGCTCATGGCATCTTCTTTTTCTACATAACTTGCTTTTTTGCCAATAACAAAAGCTAACTCAACTTCCCAGTCAGTTTTAACTGAGTTTTTCGGAATCACTACATCGTCATTTGGCCCACAAAGAGCAGTAGTAGCTTTGAAAAATACCACTGGTTCGGTAGGAAGAGCCATATTGGATTCTGCAGCATGTTTGGCATAATTTAAGCCAATACAAATAATTTTTGATGGACGAGCCACACATGAAGCTAATCTTACATCATCAGCTACTGTTGGGCAATTAGCCGCATTAGTCCTTAGCCAGTTTTCAAGTCGGGTGATGCCATCTGTTGCAAAAAATTGCTCATTGTAGTCTTCGCCAAAAGTCGAAACATCAATTTTTTTATCATTGGCGAGAATTACGCCAGGTTTTTCGTTGGTTTGGTCGCCAAAGCGGAATAGTTTCATAAGCCCAAACCCCTAAAAGGGGATTTTTATATTGATTTATACTAATTTTCTTAAGCTAACTCTCTAATCATCAGTAAAATATCGTCAAGGTATTCACGGGAATTACTCAGGCGAGGTACCTTATTTTGTCCCCCAAGTTTACCTCGTTTCGACATCCATTGATAGAAAGTGCCGTTTTCTACAAAATGTACTTTTGGCTGTAGTAAGGCCATATCTTTGTAGCGTTTGGCGTCATAATCGGAGTTTACTTTTCTTAATGAACTATCGAGTGTTTCAATGAAAAGAGCCTCATTATCGGGCTTTTTCGAACATTCAATAATCCATTCGTGGCAACCTTTACTACCATCGCCCATATAAACAGGCCCCGCTGTATAATCAGCAATGGCGGCATTGGCAATTGCACAAGCTTCGGTGATGGCTATATCAGCATTTTCAATCACTACTTCTTCACCGAAAGCATTGATAAAGTGTTTGGTTCGCCCACTAACTTTGATTCTGTAAGGGCTAATCGAAGTAAATTTAACTGTATCGCCAATTTTATATCGCCATAAACCAGCATTGGTTGAAATCACCAAAGCATAATTTTTATCGAGCTCAACTTCTTCGAGAGTTAAGGTTTTAGGGTGCTCATTTTCCCATTCTTCCATTGGAATAAACTCATAAAAAACGCCATAATCGAGCATTAGCAACATCTCGCCAACTCTACTGAGTTCATCTTGTATGGCAAAAAATCCTTCCGAAGCATTGTAGGTTTCAAGATAAGTTACTTGTTCAGAAGGGAATAGCTTCGTACGGAATAGGTCTCTATAAGGCTGGAAAGCTACCGCTCCGTGTACAAAAACTTCGAAATTAGGCCAAACTTCAAGCATGTTTTTCTTGCCAGTTCGTTCGAGAATATTTTCTAACAAAACTACTGTCCAGGTTGGAACGCCCAAAATACTTGTTACATTTTCTTGGGTACAAATCTGAATCATTTGCTCCATTTTTTGCTCCCAATTATCGAGTAAAGCCACCTCGCTTGGAGGGGTTCGAATGAAATCTGCCCAAGCAGGAAGATTTTTAGTAATTACCGCAGAAATATCTCCAGCTTGTGTATTGGCATTAAACGGATTTGGGTGAAGTGTACCACCAATCGAGAGCCCTTTACCTTCGTAGAGCTTGGCTTCTGGGCGGTTATTTAGATAGAGGGTCATCATGTCTTTCCCTCCACGATAGTGGCAATCTTCGAGCGATTCTTCCGAAACAGGAATAAATTTACTACGAGAATTAGTTGTACCAGAAGATTTCGAAAACCACTTTATTTCTGAAGCCCAAAGAACATTTTGCTCTCCTTTCAAAACTCTTTCAATGTAAGGATAAAGTTCTTCGTAGGTGGAAATAGGTACTCGCTCTTGAAACTTTTTAATCGAATCAATGCTACTATAGTCGTATTTTATACCCCATTCAGTGTATCGGGCGTTTTCGATGAGGTCGTGAAAAACACGGTTTTGCGTGTCTATTGGATTACGCAAAAACTCCTCAATTCGTGTAATGCGACGTTTAAGAAAAAAACTAAGTATGTCGTTAAGCATGCTCATTTGGTGGTTTGAAAGCACCAAACTCTTTAACGCCACAAGTTAGGGTTTGTAGCTCAGAAGTTTGTGACTCCAAAATTATTCGGGAAAATTAGGCTTTTTTTCTGAATCTCACAAACCTTTGGTGCGGTCGGGATAATCTGTAATGAGGCCGTCGCAGCCAACAGCTTTTACCTTTTCCATGTCTTCACGGCGGTTTACCGTCCAAGGAATTACTTTTATGCCTAATTCGTGGAGTTCTTTTACTCTTTTTTCAGTTGCTTGTGCAAAATAGGGGCTCCAAATTTCGGGTTTAAAACCTAATTTATTCAGATTAAATTGAATATCGTTGTTATCAAAAGGTTCGATTAATGCGGAAAGGGCGATGGCTTTATATTTTTTTTCCTCAATTTGTTTGTGCCAAAATTTCAATACATTGAAATCAAAACTTTGTAAAGTAACTCTCTCGGGTGGAATTTGCTTGATGATTACTTTATAAACCAAGTCGGAAAATTCTTCAACTGATGGCTGAGAAATGCCGTATTCTTTCTCCTCACTTTTTATTTCTATGTTATATTTCAAAGGTTTTACCCCTTTTTCTCGTGCGTATTTTTCACTTTCATGAATCATATCTTCGAGTAGGGGTTTATACACCGCCATTTTAAATTGCTCAGGATAATCTTTATTACCACGAAGACCTACATCATATTTTTCGATTTCTTCGTAAGTAAGCTGATATAAATTACCCTGAGTTTCTTTCGTAATAAAATTTCCAGAAGGGTCGGTTGTACAATTTGGATTAAAGAAAGGGTCATGAGAAACTACCACTTTTTTATCTTTCGAGATAACCACATCTAACTCTAATGTATGTACTCCCAAATCAATGGCTTTCTTGAATGCCGGAATTGTATTTTCTGGCATTAGTCCTCGAGAACCACGGTGGCCTTGAATTTCAAAATTCATGCTTTGGGCAAAGGTTAATATTGGGAAAATAATAAAAAGTATAGTTTTCATGAGTTTCTTTTACTAAACATTCCACCAATAAGTAAACTTCAATACTAAAGCACGGTTACGTACTTGAAAAGTATCAGAATAATAATTATCGGTATAAACCAAAAATAGGTCGGAAGCGGGGCTATATCTCCACTGCAAACGCGTATTTAGGTTCATGTTTTTAGTTTGGTTATTATACTGTAAAAAGTTTGTAAAGAATAATTTATTCGTGAAAGTTACATCAATTTTAGGGCCTATCAACCAAAAATTATATTGTGTATTTATTAATTCTTTAGGTAATATTTTATCGTCTTTGAAATCTAGACGATTATAATTTGCAGCCACCGTGAGAGCTACATAAGGTTGGAAACGATAACCTACTTCGCCATTCAAGCGTAGGCGAGTACCATTGGCGTAATAGCCACCGTATCTACTCGAAACCAAATAAGTGAATAAAGCTTGGGGTTTTGAAGTATAATCTACACCAAATGAGTTCCATTTATGTTCACTGCCTTTTGGTAAGAAAACGCCCGCATAATTGGTAGGGTCAAATTGGTTTAATAAATATACGTAGTTATGAGCTACCCAAGCCATTAATGTGCTTGTTTTTCGGAAATTTATACGGTAAGATAAGAATTTTTCGTTTTCAACTTCCTTCGAAAAATCTCTATTAAAATAATGCGTAAACATTGTCAGAGGACCATGGCTTAATACTTTGCTTGATGGTTTTGGGAAAAACAAATATCCCACTTGCGGGTTTAGTTTTCCGTAATCTAAGCGTGGTACGTAGCCTACTTCAGCGGTGTAGTTAGTGCCTACTTGTTCGAGTTGTACGCCCGCTGTCCAGCGTTTATTTGTATAAAGAATATTTCCTGCTAAAACGCCATCATTAGGCTTAGAGGTCGGTGTAAACGACTTTAAGTAGAGCAGTTTACCAGTCCAAGCGTTATTTTTTGAAAGAATATTGTACTCAATGCCTAAGTTTCTATTAAACTCACTAACATTTTTTGTGTCATTTAATGATTCGTACCCGATAGTTTGTTTATTGACAAACATAACCGCCACATTTGAACGGGCAAAAACACGGCGTTGGAGTGCAATAACGCCAAAATTCTGAGCTGCTGGAACAATATCATTTTTACCAGTTTGCATATCCATGAGGCCAATTCTCCAATCTTTATTAAGTTTTCCACTGACTCTCGCCCCAAACTTGATTGGCGTATTTAAGCCAATGCGGCGAGAAAAAAATGGACGAATGGTTTGATAACCAAAATTTGAGAACAAATCACCATTCTCTAAGAAAAACTGCCGTCTTTCGGGAAAAAGGAGTTCAAATCGGTCAAGATTAGTTTGCTGTTGGTCAACTTCTACTTGTGAGAAGTCGGGATTAACGGTTAAATCGAGATTTAGTGAAGAAGTAAGACCCACTTTGGCATCAAAACCAACATCTCCACGGTAATCGGCAGGAAGTTTTTTCTCGTGATTTTTACTTACACCACCTAAAATATAAGGAATTAATGAAATATTTGAAGAAGCCGTTGGTGGTTCTTCATCCCAAATCAATGAGGCTGCGTATGCCAATGATGCCGTCGGAAATTGGCGTGGTACAGGTGCCCAAGAAGACTTTTCGGTAGTTTTTAGGTCTAAACGGCTAAAATTTACCCCCCAACGCTTAATTCCTTTTTTATATCGAAGTGTTTTAAAGGGAATGGCACATTCCCAAACCCATTTTTCATCATCGTATTTTACTTCTGAAGTCCACTTATTTTCCCAAGTAAGACTAATGCTGCTACCATTATACATGAGCCCGTCCCACTGAGCTCCCATGGCATTCGCCCCAAACGAAAAGCCATTAGTTTGGTCATCGAATGTATCAATAAATAGTAAGTCGTTATCGTTTTTTCCGAAAGCAAAATCGCGTTTCAACGATTCTACCATATACGGACCAGGTAGTTTATCATAATTGATAAAAACCACGTATAGATTTTTATCGTCGTAGGTCATTTTTACATCCGTACGTACTTTGGCGTAGGAAGTATCCATTGGTAAAACTTGGTAGAAGTTGGTGGCCAATTGAGCATCTGCCCAGGCTTTTTCATCAACAATTCCATCAACTTTTACGGCTGAAGTTGCTCGATGGATGTGATACTCCATCTTTTCATTTTTTTT
Organism: Emticicia sp. MM; assembly: GCF_001649495.1. Taxonomy (NCBI): domain Bacteria; kingdom Pseudomonadati; phylum Bacteroidota; class Cytophagia; order Cytophagales; family Leadbetterellaceae; genus Emticicia; species Emticicia sp. MM. Next base: position 13,974 of record NZ_LXHX01000119.1, read on the forward strand.
CTGAGCAAAAGTGTTTAGGAGGGTTAGTAGGAAAAAAGGAGCTAGTAGGTACTTGTACATTTTATATGATTAGATTGTAGTTTTGTTTATAACAAAATTATGTTTTTTCTACACGATTCCCTTGTAAATAAGTCCAAATGACAAAAAAAAGCGACAAAACTTTGAGTACGAACAAGTTAGAATTCTTTTGAGGCAAACCAGCGTTGATTTTTATCTTACCCAAATCTTTTGTTGATTAGGACAAAATAAAACGTCGGCAAGTAGCTCCCTTTGGGTTCTAAACCTTGCCGACGCCGAAAAAATCTGATATTTTTTATTTCTTCTCTGCTAATTCTGCGATTTTTTGGTGAATCATTACTTGATTTGACATGATTTTAGAGAAACCTCTTACATCATCGCCACTCCAAGCATTGTTCATTTCGCCGTAGCTACCAAATACCGGTGACATCAAATCGTAGTTAGATTTAATACCCAATAATTGGAAGTTATAAGGAGCTAAGTGTACACGTACTTCACCTGTTACGTGCGACTGCATGCTTTCCAAGAATTTTTCAATATCACGCATCAAAGGCTCTAAGAATTGGCCTTCGTGGAGCATCATTCCGTACCATTCGGCCAAATTTTGCTTCCAGTATTGTTGCCATTTAGATAACACGTGTTTCTCTAATAAATGGTGAGCTTTGATAATTATCAATGGAGCAGCAGCCTCGAAACCCACGCGGCCTTTGATACCAATAATGGTATCGCCTACGTGAATATCACGACCAATTCCATAAGGAGCTGCAATTTCAGTCAAACGACGAATGGCAGAAACTGGGTTTTCGAAACTTTCTCCAGCAACGCCTTTCAATTCACCATTAACAAATTGAAGAACTACTTCCTCAGTACCCGTTTTGGTTACTTGAGTCGGGAAGGCACTTTCTGGAAGGAAATCATGAGAATTTAGAGTCTCACGGCCACCTACTGAAGTTCCCCACAAACCTTTATTGATTGAATAAGCTGCTTTATGCCATTCACGAACAACACCTTTCGAAATTAAAAACTCAATTTCAGCTTCGCGAGATAATCTTAAATCTCTGATTGGTGTGATAATTTGTGCATTGGGTAATACAATTCTGAAAACCATATCAAAACGCACTTGGTCATTGCCTGCACCTGTACTTCCGTGAGCAACCGCCTCAGCACCAATTTGCTTAGCATATTCGGCTACTGCTACTGCTTGAAACATACGCTCAGCACTTACCGAAAGTGGATACGTATTGTTTTTCAGGATATTTCCATAAACCAAAAAACGAATACATTTCTGATAATACTCATCAACCATGCGAGCTGTGTAGTGGTGTTTTACGCCCAACTCATAAGCTTTGGTTTCGATGTCCTTCATTTCTGCTTCCGAAAAACCGCCCGTATCAACTAATACAGAATGAACTTCATGACCCAACTCTTCGGTCAAATATTTTACACAAAACGAAGTATCTAAGCCTCCGCTGTAAGCCAAAACAACTTTCATAAGCCAAAACCCGCCCCAAAATGAGCGTATTTTTTAGAGTTCAACAAAATTTCCCACAAAAATAGGACTTATTAATGTGAAATATCGAATTTTATTTAAAATTATTGCATTTTTCGTATAATCTCGAGATATAATTAACATCCCCCTGCCCCCCCTGAAAGGGGGAATATTTTCCCGAGAACAAAAATCCCCCTTTGAAGGGGGTAGGGGGATGTATTATTAGAGAAAATAATAATTACCTTGGTACAGTGAAATACATGATTGTGCCGATGCACGAAAAAACAATGTTAGGTAGCCAAACTGCCAGCATCGGAGGCATACTACCCGATTCGGCAATACCTTTCGACATAATGAAGAATAAGATATACACAAAGGCCAAAACGAAGCCAATAGCAATCTGAAAACCAACGCCTCCACGTGCTTTCCGAGCCGATACAATTAGGCCCATCAACGATAAAATGATTACGGCAAAAGGCGTAACAATTCTTTGGTAAAGTTCAATCTGAAAAGACTCAATACCTTCAGCTCCACGACTGCGAATTAATTCGATTCGCTTCCTTAATTCGGGTATCGTAAAGGTTTCATAAATATTACGGTCACTTTCAAAATCACTCGGAGAAAGATTAATCAAAGTATCTTTAGAAGCCACATTATAGATGATTTTATCTTTCATAATACCCAAGGTTCGAATCTTATAATCTGTAATTTTCCAACGTTTTGTACTATCATTCCATTCGATTCTTTTGGCCGATAGCTTCTCAATGAGTTTATTATCAACAATCTTTTCGAGCGTAAAATCATAGCCCATTTTTGTTTCGTTGTTATAGCTCGACATATACGCGTAGGTATTGGGAGCTACTGCAGTATGAAAATCTCGGTCGGAGAAATAAAATTTATCATTGACATAAACAGCTTCAAAACCTAAGCGAACTTTATTAGCTTTTGGGAGAATCCAGCCGACCATCACGAAAGATAAAACCGCCACCATTGAAGAGGCTATAAAATAAGGTAGCATCAGGCGAGGGAAACTGGTTCCACTACTTAGAATAGCTACAATTTCGGTGTGAGCTGCCATTTGGGCAGTAAAAAAAACCGTAGAAATAAAAATCATCAACGGACTAATATAATTGGCCCAATATGGAGCAAGATTAGCGTAGTAAGAAAGTAAAATGGCACGCATTGGTGCGTTTTTCTGAATGAAATCATCGTTTTTTTCCACGAAATCAATCACCATGATAATGAGCACAATGACCAATACCGCAAAAAAGTATGTCTTCAGAAATCGCTTGATTAGATATTTATCGAGAATATTCATAAAGCCCCATTTGAGGGAAACTAAAGGTTTATGATTTGGAAATTTGGTGCAAAGATAAGTAATCTTAGATGCTCATTGGTTTTATTAAGAAGTATTAACAAAGTTGTTTTCTGAAAATTACGCTTCTTGTGTTTGTACCAATAAGTTTCTGGCTACTTCATGACTAACGAAGAGCTTTAGTTGGTCGTTCAATAATAAGCTGTAAGATTTATCAAATTCACTTATTTCCAATACTTTAAGGTTACAACCAAGTGTAATTTGTTGTTTATCAAGATGTTGGAGAAAAGCAGGTGAATGTACTGAAACCCCCATCATGATGACTGATTGATTAAGCGGAATTTCTGATAGTTTTTGATAACTCACCGATGGCATCTTACCTTTTGCATCTGGAATTGGGTCGCCATGAGGGTCAAATTTAGGGTTATCCAAGAAATCATCAAGGCGTTTGGTTAATTCTTTCGAGTCGATATGTTCGAGTTGCTCAGCAATATCATGAATCTCATCCCAGCCAAAGCCAAGTTTTTCTACCAAAAAAACTTCCCAAAGTCTATGCTTCCTAATGACACCCAAAGCAATTTGCTCACCTGCTTCGGTGAGTGTAACGCCTTGATATTTTCGGTAATTGATAAAGTTTTTTTCAGCCAATTTACGTAACATATCCGAAACCGAGGCGGCTTTGGTTTGCGTATGTTCGGCTAGTTGATTTGTGCTTACCTCGTTGCCATTGTGGCGTTCGGTAAGAAGATATATGATTTTAAGATAATTTTCTTCGGTGAAAGAGGTGATTAGTTGATTGTCCACAGTAGATAGACGATAGTATGAAAAATAGGCATAATAGCCAACTGCTTCCACAAAATTACATTTTTAGTCTAATCAAACAAAATTTTAGATAAGTCTAAAAATTTATTTTGATTAGCAAATTTTTTGTTTTATGTTTGTATTGAAAATGGAGAATTACAACAAATGGAAAAAAATTTAGATATAAATCAGGTAAAGGGTTGGCGTTCGAATGGCCCGACACAATCTTTACCAGAAGTACACGGCACCATCAACGTTCCGAAAACAGGTAGTTCTTGGAAACGAATGGCTGCTTTTGTAGGGCCGGGATTGATGGTTGCAGTAGGATACATGGACCCCGGTAACTGGGCAACCGATATTGCTGGCGGTGCGAAATTTGGATATACGCTCTTGTCGGTTATTCTGATTTCGAACCTTTTTGCGATGCTTTTGCAGCATCTTTCGCTCAAATTGGGTATTGCAACTGGGCGAGATTTAGCTCAGGCCTGCCGTGATGCTTACTCGAAGCCAGTTTCGATTATGTTGTGGATATTGGCAGAAATTGCCATCGCAGCCTGCGATTTAGCTGAGGTAATTGGAGCAGCCGTAGCATTGAATTTACTTTTTCATATTCCACTTACTTACGGAATTTTGATTACATCCATTGATGTAATCTTTATCTTATTTCTTCAGAACAAAGGTTTTCGTTTAATCGAAGTGATTGTCGGGGGGCTTATTTTACTTATTCTACTTTGTTTTGGGTACGAAATTATTGTTTCACAACCCGATATTGTTGCAGTATCGAAAGGTTTAGTACCAAGTACGCAGATTGTTTCAAACCCTGAAATGCTCTATATCGCCATCGGAATCTTGGGAGCAACAGTTATGCCTCATAATTTGTATTTACATTCGAGTATTGTACAAACACGTAAAATCGAAGATACACAAGCTGCCAAGCGTAGTGCCATTAAATACGCCACAATCGACTCAACAGCCTCCCTTTTCATTGCCTTTTTTATCAATGCTGCTATTTTGATTATGGCGGCTGCAACTTTTCATTTTACAGGAAATAAGGAAGTGGCTGATATTACAGATGCGTATCATTTACTTGACCCAATTTTAGGTGTGAAATTAGCAGGACTTTTCTTTGCAGTGGCTCTTTTAGCGGCTGGGCAAAATTCTACACTTACAGGTACATTGGCTGGGCAAATCGTGATGGAAGGTTTTTTAAATATTCAGCTAAAACCGTGGTTGAGAAGACTCATTACTCGACTTTTAGCCATTGTTCCAGCACTGATTGTAGCTATTTTGTATGGAGAACAAGGAACGTCCGATTTGTTGGTTTTGAGTCAAGTAATTCTCTCACTGCAATTAAGTTTTGCGGTGGTACCATTAGTAATGTTTACTTCTGATAAACTCAAAATGGGAGAATTCGTGAATCCCGCTTATGTAAAATATACTGCTTGGGCTGTAACAGTTATTATTATTGCTTTGAATAGTTATTTGCTGTTTGATACGATATTTTAAAAACACTTAAATAGTCCGTGTATAAAAACGAAGACTTCGCTTTAAGCGAAGTCTTCGTTATATTATATCACAACTAAAAATAATTATTCAAAATTAATTGTAAAATTGACACTTAATAATTTACTTCGCATCACTTTTCGAATCAAATTCAAACCAAAATATCATTAACATGTCAAATCTTAAGGTTACTCTTGGTCAAAAAGAGTATTTTCCGTTTATCAAAGATGCAATTGCATACGAAGGTAGAGAGTCAAACAACTACTTAGCATTCAAATACTACGATGCTAATCGTGTGGTGGCTGGCAAGACAATGGCTGAACACTTACGTTTCGCCACTGCCTATTGGCACACATTCTGTGGTAATGGTGGTGACCCATTTGGTCCAGGAACTAAAATCTTCCCTTGGGATGTTGCTACAAGCCCAATGGATGCAGCGAAACAAAAACTTGATGCTGCGTTTGAGTTTATGACAAAATTAGGCACGCCTTTCTACTGCTTCCACGATATTGATATTGCTCCAGAAGGAGATTCTCAAGCTGAATTCGAGAAAAACCTGCAAGAGATTGTGGCTTTAGCTAAACAAAAACAACAAGAAAGTGGTGTGAAATTACTTTGGGGAACGGCTAACTTATTCTCTCATAAGCGTTTCATGAATGGAGCTTCTACAAACCCTGATTTTGCGGTTGTTGCTCATGCTGGTTTCCAAGTAAAAAATGCTATTGATGCTACAATTACTTTAGGAGGTGAAGGATATGTATTCTGGGGTGGACGTGAAGGTTATATGTCGTTGTTGAATACAAATACAAAGAAAGAAATTGACCACCTTGGCCAGTTCCTTTCTATCTCACGTGATTATGCCCGTTCACAAGGATTTACTGGTAAATTCTACATTGAGCCAAAACCATGTGAGCCATCGAAACACCAATATGATTATGATGCACAAACTGTGATTGGTTTCTTGCGTCAGTATGGTTTAGATAAAGATTTCCAATTGAATTTAGAAGTAAACCACGCTACTTTGGCTGGCCATACTTTTGCTCATGAACTACAAATGGCAGCAGATGCTGGTATGTTGGGAAGTATTGATGCAAACCGTGGCGATTATCAAAATGGCTGGGATACTGACCAATTCCCAATTGATTTATATGAGTTAACAGAATCAATGTTGGTGATTCTTGAAGCGGGTGGTTTCTCTACTGGAGGTATCAACTTCGATGCTAAGACTCGTCGTAATTCAACTGATTTAGAAGATATTTTCATTGCACATATTGCAGGTATGGATGCTTTTGCTCGTGCATTGTTGATTGCAACTGATATCCTTGACAAATCTGATTATAAGAAACTCCGTGCGAATCGTTATGCATCATTCAATAGTGGAGATGGTGCTGCGTTTGAATCAGGCAAATTAGGTTTAGCTGATTTACACCGTATTGCATTAGCCAATGGTGAGCCTCAACAAATTAGCGGCAAACAAGAATTGTTTGAAATGATTATTAATCAATACATTTAATCGAGTTGCATAAGCGAATGAGAGTGCTGTATTCTGAGTCAAAAACCCAGAATACAGCACTTAATATTAATCACTTTTTATTGGTTTGTAAGAACTCTCGCCAACCATCTTTCAATTAGGTATTTTTCTTTCACACAAACTGGGTCTAACGATTCCAACCAATAGCTAAAACTGCTTCACTATTTTCAGAATAATTAATTAAACGGTAAGTAAATAAAACAGTAGCTAAAATGATGCAGGCTAGTTGCTATCAAATTTTCTACTGAAAATGAAAAAAACTTGAATCGGCAATCAAGAATAACTTTTTACCTACCAGATACGTAAACTCCCAAATAGGCTCACTAATCATCTCCATTTAAGTATAAGGATTCTTCAAGTGATTCATTTGTTCAAAATCTTAAAAGAAAGCCTTGTAAATTGCTATTTTATCAAGAAAAATTAAGAACTTTGATTATAATTTGGCAAGGAACTTGCCCCGCTAGTACTTGCAATATTTGGTGTTTTTTAGCGTTGAAAAGCTACTACAAAGATTAACAATGAAGTTCAGACCAATTATATATTTAGTATTTGTTGCCTTACCGATACTTTCGGTAGCTCAGAAAAACAAAAAAACTGAGAGCAAGGGTATTTCGGAGAAAGAGTTAAAGTCAGAAGCATACTTCGTAGAAGGCATGAAATACTACATTGCCGAATCCTACGACAAAGCCATTCCATTATTTAAGAAAGCCACCGAAGGCGAACCAACTAGTGCGGGTATCAACTACATGTTGGCTAAGGCGTATTTGGCTAGTAATGATATTGCCACCGCAACTGTTTACAGTGAGAAAGCACTTAAACTTGATGATGAAAATAAGTTTTATCGCAAGTTTTTAGGCGAAATCTACACCAAGCAAAAACGTTATAAAGATGCAGCTGAAATGTATGAAAAATTAGCAAGTAGATTTCCACAGGATGTTGATAATTACCTCGATTTATCTAATATCTATATTCTGCAAGAGAAATTTTCTGATGCTATCGAAATCTACAATAAAATTGAGCGAACAATTGGAGTAAGCGAAGAAATTACTCGCCAAAAACAATTAATTTATCTCAAACAAAATAAGCTCGAAAAAGCCATCGAAGAAGGCGACCGCCTCATTGCTTCCGAACCTTCCGAACCAGAATATGTAGTTCAGCAAGCCCAAATATTGATTTCTAACGAACGCTACGAGCAAGCAATTACGATGCTCAGAAATTCGCTAAAAAAGAACCCAGATTTTGCGGAAGCACACGTACTTTTGGCCGAAATTTATAGAAAACAAAATGAACTCGAAAAATGTAATGAAGAACTTCAAGAGGCTTTCGCTAATAAAAACTTGTCTGTCGATGTAAAGTTTAAGATTTTGAATAGCTATATGCTCATGCTCAAAGACGACAGTAGTAATAAGACTTTAGATAATCTTCTTACACTCACACAAGCGTTAGTTAAGCAATCGCCTAAAGAAGCCAAAGGGTATGTTATTTTAGGTGATTTATTGATGAAAAAGGGCGAAACGGCAAGTGCTCGTGATAATTACGTAAAATCTACGACTTACGATAAATCAGTTTTTGAGGTTTGGTTAGCAATCGTTGAGTTAGATGCTAAATTGAATCAGATTGATAGCTTAGCTAAACATTCAGAAGAAGCGATTGAGTATTTCCCGAATCAATCATTTTTTTGGTATCATAATGGTTTTGCCAATTTTGCAAAGAAAGATTATGAAAAAGCAAGCTCTTCACTCGAAGAGGCTAAAAACTTAGCGGTAGATAATCTTGAGTTAGCGAAGCACGTGAATGCTCTTTTAGGCGATACTTACAATGAACTTAAAAAATATACCAAATCAGATGATGCCTACGAGGCTGTATTAAAAGTTGATCCTGACTATGAATATGTATTAAATAATTACAGCTATTATTTATCAATTCGTAAAGATAAACTTAGCCGTGCAATACAACTATCTTCTCGTTTAACTGACAAATTTGGTGATAATGCTACTTATCTTGATACACATGCTTGGGTACTTTATACGATGAAAGAGTATCAAAAAGCACGTGAGTTTTTAGAACGAGCTATCAAACAAGATAAAGGTGTGAGTGGTACAATCGTTGAGCATTATGGTGATGTCCTTTATCGACTTGGTGAGAAAGAAAAAGCCTTAGAACAATGGAAAAAGGCTCGTCAAATGGGTGAAAATAGTACAAATATTGATAAGAAGATTCAATCAGGAACTTTGGTTGAATAAATAAATAAGCCATTTTCTGCTGTCCACGAGTTTGAAGTGGAAATATAAACTAACCATAAAATGTTAAAATATACCTTTATAATTCTTAGTTTCTTTGTCATTCTTTCGACCTCTTCTTGTAAGCGTCATAGAATGCATAAAAAAGAGGTTGCATTGGCCGCCGATACGCTCCAGTCTGAAACAGTGAAAGCTGAAAAACCAGTCTTAACGGTAGAAGAACCTGCAAAAGTAGAAATACCAGTTGTACAAAAAATTGAGGTCAAGCCCGCTGAAATTGATTTTAAATACTTGAATATCAAATCAAAAGTAAATTTTTCAGGAGGTGGAGAAGAACAAAGTTTTCCTGTAAATATACATATCAAAAAAGATAGTATTATTTGGCTTTCTATTGTGGTAGGTTTGGAAGGTGGCCGTGGAATTATTACGAAGGATTCAGTGATTTTCCTCGACCGATTGCATCGGACTTATTATAAATATGATTTCGCAAGTTTAAGCAAGCAATTCAACTTCAATCTGAACTATGATCTTGTTCAATCAATTTTAATTGGAAATATGCCGATTCGAAAGCGTGAGAGTGATGAAGTTTTGAAGCAAGAAAACGGTTTTTTAATAAAGCAAAAAGAAGGGTTTGTACTAATCGACAATCTTGTTTCTGAAGCAAATCTAAAACTCCAAAAAGTAAATGCAAGCGATGAAACTGGTGATAGCAAAATGGAAATAGACTATACTAACTTCTTGCCTATTACAGATTTATTGATACCACAAGAAGTAAAAGCAAAGATTGATGCTAAAAAGGATGGAAAGGTTCTACAAACTTCGGTAAATTTGCAACATAATAAAATTGAAGTGTTAGACCAAAGTCCGGGTTTTTCATTCAGTATTCCTAAATCTTACACGCCTAAGTAGGAAGTTGAAAACGAATACTGCGAAACCTGCTTACTCTTTTGAAAATGACCTTTAAAAAAATTACATACTTTATAGCCTTTTTATCAATTCTAAGTATTTGGCCTAACGCCGATTTGATGGCTCAGCGTAAGAAAAAAAGCCGAGCTCAACTCGAACGTGAAAAGCGAAGAAATCTTGAAAAAATTGCCGAAACTAAGCTAGCTTTAGAAAATACGCAAGAGAAAAAAGAAGCAACCGTTGGCAAAATCAAAGCCATTAAAGAACAAATTTCTTCGCAAGAAGAACAAATAGGTTTAATGGAGCAAGATTTAGAGCTGATTGATATGGAGATGCAAGATATTATAGGTGCCAAAGAAGTCCTCGAACGTAAACTCGATACACTTCAAAGGGAGTATGCTGCTATGCTTTATAGTGCCTCTAAAATAAGTGGAAAGATAAATAAACTTAGCTTTTTATTTTCTTCTTCTTCGTTTAATGAGCTTATTATGAGGTATAAATACCTGCAACAATATACAGATAATCGTAAATCTCAGGTAGCACAAATCATTAAAGTAGTAGCACTCCTGCGTGAACGACAATCAAATTTACAGGGAAAACGTTCAGATAAAAAACGCATTATTTCGGCTAAACTTACCGAAGCTCAGTATTTAGAGCAATTAAAAAGTCGCCAGACCGAAATGGTAACTGAACTTTCGCAAAAGGAAAAAGATCTAAGAAAAGAAATAGAAGCAACTAAGAAGTCGGTTAGTAAATTAGAAGCATCAATTGAAGCGGTAGTATCTCGCGAAATGGCTCGTAAAAATCGCGAGTTAGAATTGAAGCAAGACCAAGCAGCTAAACTAGCCAAAAATAAGGCTAAACAAAATACTTCTAAGAAAGTAGTTAAAGTATCAAACGATGAAGATTCGGCACTTGGGCGTTCGTTTGCCGCTTCAAAGTCTCGTTTGCCTTGGCCCGTACAGCGTGGCTTTATTTCAGATAGATTTGGTGTTAAAGAACACCCAGTTCTAAATGGGGTTTTGATAAACAATAATGGGATTGATATTCAAACATCGACCAATGCAACTGTAAGGTCGGTTTATGCGGGTGAGGTAAAAGATGTAACTGAAATTCCGGGTTTAGGCAAAGTGGTGCTGATTCAGCACGGCGAGTATTTTACGGTTTATGCTAATTTGAAACAAATTTTCTTATCAATAGGCCAAAAAGTTAGTGCTAAAGAAACCATTGGAACAGCAGGCGAGTCTGGCGGAGCTCCTGAAATTAACTTCCAGATTTGGCATAATAGTGAGCACTTAAATCCAGAAGGTTGGCTTAGTCCGAGATAATTATTCATAGAGAATTAAGAATGTAAAATTTACAAGAAGCTGCTTTTGTTATGTTTTCTTGAAAAGCCATTTTACATTTTTCATTCTACATTCTACATTAAACTATGTCTGTACATAACGAAATCAAGCGTGTTACTACGCATACCCTTCAAGAACTCAAACGAAAAGGCGAGAAAATAGCATGCTTAACAGCCTACGATTATTCGATGGCAAAAATAGTAGATGCCGCAGGCGTGGAGCTGATTTTAGTAGGAGATTCGGCATCCAATGTAATGGCTGGGCATGAAACAACCCTCCCAATTACACTCGATAACATGATTTATCATGCTCAGGCAGTAGTAAAGGCCGTAAAGAGAGCATTAGTAGTGGTAGATTTACCTTTTGGTTCGTATCAAGGAAATTCGGAAGAAGCTCTTCGTTCGGCCATTAGAATTATGAAAGAATCGGGTGGACATGCGGTTAAATTAGAAGGTGGAATCGAAATCAGAGAGTCGATTGAACGCATTTTGAGTGCGGGTATTCCAGTAATGGGGCACTTAGGACTCACGCCACAATCAATCTATAAGTTTGGCACTTATACTGTGCGTGCCAAAGAAGAAGAAGAAGCTGAGCAGCTCATGGCAAATGCCCAGATGCTCAATGAAGTAGGGTGTTTCGGAATGGTTTTAGAGAAAATCCCTGCGACTTTGGCCAAAAAAGTGACAGATTCAGTTCATATTCCTACTATTGGTATAGGTGCGGGTAATGGCTGTGATGGTCAGATTTTAGTGGTGCACGATATGCTGGGTATTAATAAAGATTTCTCTCCACGTTTCCTTCGTCGTTATGCCGATTTACACAGCATCATGACCGAAGCCGTAATGAATTATACTAAAGATGTAAAAGCATCTGACTTCCCGAACGAAAAAGAATCATATTAAGATTATTTTTTCATCCGTGAACTAAAATATTTGCAATGGTGTTGCATAAATACTGTATATTTGCATCACTGTTGTAAATATTATGCTGTATCAATTACACGGTTTAAGATTTTTATGCGAAAAATATTCACTCATTACCATACACTTAACAAAGTTGGCTTGTGGCTCTCGGTGATTTGTACAATTCACTGCTTGGCTATGCCTTTCCTCATGACCGCTTTACCGATTTTAGGAGAAAGTTTCTTAACCGAAAAATCTGAATTCTATCTTATTGGGTCAAGTGCAGTATTAGCTGTTTTCTTATTAATCAAAGATTACAGAAATCATCATAACCCGCAGCCATTATTTTTATTGGTTTTAGCACTTTGTTTCAATATTACTGGCCTATTTTGGGCAAAAGGTTCACTCGAAATGCTCTTCAATGTTTCTGGTGCTCTTATTATGGCTCTAGCCTATTGGATAAACTGGACTTCTCACCGCCGTGCTTGCCATAGTCATACTCACTAATTTTAGCTTTTCTTTTGGTAGTAATAATCTAATGGATTTTCGTAAATAAACTTATAATTTGAATGTTTGAGCCATTTTGCTACACTAATGATTTTAAATGGTTGAGGCTCAGCAGGTTTTACAAATTCGGGCATTTCAAAGCCTAATTCTTCGCAGTTTTTTGCGTAAATTTCTTTTCTTGTCGGGTGAATCGGCGAAACAATATTGAAAACTTGGTTCCAAATCTGGTTTTCGATAATCTTTTCGATAATCTTGATTACGTCATCTCGGTGAACGTAGTTTACTCGGATATTTCCCGTTGTGAGTCCCTTCCAACCTGAAAAATATTTCGCCGGAATTCGGTCGTAGCCCATGAGTCCACCGCAACGCAGAATAGTTAAATTCACTGAAGATTCTTTCCAAAAATTTAGTAGTAGTTTCTCAGCTTTTACCATAGTTGGACTAGCTGATTGTTCGGGTGTTATGACATCCTCTTCGAGCACCTCTCTATTTAACTCGGGGTAAACAGATGTTGAACTAATGTAAATGATATTCTTTATAGATGATGTTTTTATAAAATTAAGCAAATTGGAAATTTGCTCTACGTGGGCATCAGCTTTTTGAAGACTAATGCGTGGTGGAATATTTATTAGCAGTGTTTCTGAACTTAGAAAGTTATCCACATTTTCGCCAACAATATGTGGATTAAGTTGAATGCGAAAAGCTTCAATGCCATTTTCAGCTAAAATAGATAGTTTTTCTTCGTTGGTTGTGCTTCCTTTTACTTGGTATCCTTTATCAGCGAAATACTTTCCAAGTGGTAAACCTAACCAACCACAACCCAAAATACTTATTGATTTACTCATTGCTTACCTCATTTTTTAGTTTTTCTTCACTCTCTAATTCAAAAATCTTCACATCGACCACAAATCTAAACCAAAGAGCTTGTAGGAAGTGGAAAATCATACCTTCTTTTCCGTCAAGAATACCCAGTTGGATAAAATAACGGTGAAAAAAATAAATAAACGGACGCACAAATAACGGCATATCCCACCAAATTTTCTTCAAAAATGCAATTCGTTGGTCTGGATTTCCAAAGAATTTGGGCTGAATTGTTTGGCTACGTAATTGCTTTTTTCGTTCGATTTCTTCACGTGCCACTTGGTCGCTGTAACGATTGTGTTTTTCGATCCAAAAACTAATCCTGTTTTCTTTGAGGTTTTCTTCTTTTAAATACCCTTTATCCCAAACAATATTTTTGCCTTCTGCCACAAAGCGGTGGTCCATGTTTTCGTTGAGGTCGGAGAAACCCACACCAGTACGAAACATTTTCATTAGGTATCGTGGGAAATAGCCACCATGCTTAAGCCAACGACCTTTAAAATAGTTTTTTCGATTGAAGAAAATGCCATTTACATCGGAAGGAATTTCTGCGTTTTTGAAGTTTTTCAGCAGCTCAAATAATTCGGGTAAAACAATATGGTCAGAATCTAGCCCGATTGTCCAAGGGGTTTTAATTGGAAAGTTTTTCAAAGCAAAATCCCATTGTTTAGGGTGATTCTCAAACTTATTGTGTAAAACCTTCGCCCCATATTGCTCAGCAATTTCGAGCGTACGGTCAGTACTACCCGAATCTAAAATAAAAGTCTCGGCATTGAGTTCTTTGATTGACTCCAGCAATCGGGGTAAATGTTGTTCTTCGTTGAACGATAATATAATAAACGAAAATTCGGTATTCATCGGTAGGATGTAAAATTATTCTAAGCTTTTCTTTTTTGATTTACCAAAGCGTAAGCCAAGACTTGTTCGCTCCAAAAATACGATTCCAACTAGAAACAAAAGCGATAATAAAATATGAAGTGAAATCGACAAAATGGTGTTTTCGATTTTTACTTGCATCGAAACATAAATTAAGATAGCCGCAATAATTAAATAAGTTGAAACTGACTTTAGTTCGTACGGTATTGGGTAGTGTTTTTGACCATAATAGTAGCAAAGAACCATCATCACAAACGACGAAATGGCAAAGGTGATGGCACACCCTACATAACCCATTCGTGGAATAAGTATAATATTTAAGATGATAGTCAGCACCATTCCTGCAATGGTAAAATAGGTGCCATATTGAGTTTTATCGCTCAACTTAAACCAAATAGCCGTATTTTGATAAACGCCAATGAAGAGGTTGGCCAAAAGTAAAATAGGTACTACAATGATGCCCGAACGGTAGGTTTTACCCAAAATTAAGCTAATTAGGTCGATATTTACACTTACACCCACCCAAATCAGAATACAAGAAATCGTAAACCATTTCGTGGCAAGTGCTATCATGGCTGGTGAGTTTTTATCTTCAGCTTTCGAGAAAAAGAATGGGTCTGCTGCGTAGCGATATGCCTGCACAACAAGCAACATGAAAATCGAAAGCTTATAAACATTGGCGTAAATACTAAAGGCGTCGTCGGTCGATAAACCTTGATAGAATCCTTCAGGTAGAATTTCTCGAAACATTACGCGGTCGGCTGTTTGGTTGATTGCCCCAGCCAAACCCATGATTAGCAATGGATAAGCATAAACGAAAATAGGTTTGAATTTTTCGAAGTTGAAATTAAACCTAAAATCAAGAAATTCTCTCCATAAAAGAAGAATTGTCAATAAACTGGCGATAAAATTTGCCCAAACAATATAATCTGGTCCAATGGCAGGATTATAGAAAAAATCGGCAAAGGGTTTCCATGATTGCAAGAAAAGGCCTTCATGAATATACTTACAAAACATCAAATAAAAGGCATTGAGACCGATATTGATGAAGATATTGGTCATTCTGATAAACACAAATCGTTTCGATCTTCCTTCTGCTCTTAGTTTTACAAAAGCAATGGCTGCAATAGCATCGGTAGCTAAAATAATGGCAAACCAAACAATTAAGCGTTCTTTGCCCGGAAAGCCCATCCAGTTGATGAGTGGCGTTGCACAGAAAAAGATAATGACAGAAAAAATAATACTCGTAAGAATAATATACGATAAGATAAGATTGTAATATTCTTGTCGATTTTCTTTCTTATTAGCATAGCGGAAAAATGCCGTCTCCATACCATACGTATAAATGATATTTAGAAGAATGACATAGATATAAAGTTGGTTATTATCGGCAAGGAGTTTTGGTTGGTGGAAAACGCGGGTATGCACGGCCACTAAAAGCCAGTTTAGAAAACGCCCAACAATACTACTTAGGCCATATAGAGCAGTATCGCTCGCTAATTTTTTAACTACACTCATATTTTGGTCTGCCAGTGCTTAAATGACAGTCGAAGTTTTATGGTTTTACAGGAAATTGACTGCAATTTCCATACTTGTTGAGTGATTTGCAAATGATTAGCTTTATTTCATGCTTTTCAAGTAATATTATTGGGCTATTGGGTCAATGTTTTAAAATAAGTTGGGTATCGTATATCCGATATTATAATCTACAAAACCTGCATTTTTACAATCCCAAAGCTTAAGGTCTTTGTAGCGAATATTATTAAAATCGGCATAAAACTGAACTTTTTGTAAGTTTTCGCTTGAAAGTGCCCCTAAGCGGTCAACTTTAAGGCGTTGTTTTACTACACCTCCTACTTGAAACACCCCCAAAACCTCTTGCCCCGTTCGATTGGTGCATTTTAAATTGCCCACAATTTGTGCTGGAATCTTATCAAATAATCCACCCCCAATTACTCGTTGGTCTTCTTGGCGTTTCCAATAATTGTAGTTTTCTTTCGAAATTGAATAGACATCCAATTGTATTATCCAATCCGGAAAATCCTTTACATCAACACTTCCTAAGGTAATAGGTAGATTTTTTCCATTGACCAAAAAGTCGTTAATCAGAATAGGTTGTGTATTAAGCGGTGCACGCCAGCATTTCGAAAAACAAGGCGGTACAGGAGCTGGCGGTGGCGGTGGCTCAGGACAAGTGGTTAGAAATTGTATAAAATCCTGTCGTTTGATAAAATAATAGTCTTCATTTTCTTTCGAATCTTTAATAGAAGCCGTTACATCAAAACGCATATTTTCTACTTTTTCAGCATCAATGAATTTGTATGAAAAATCATTGAGTGGGGTCGGGGCTTTGAGCTTTTCTAAGCTCGATTCGATTTCTACGCCGTCATTGGTTTTGATTTTTAACTGATATTTCTTACCAATAACCGCAACGAATTGAGCAGGAGTTTGATAAAGCCCATCACGGATTTCGCTTAGTGGTGTTGCATTGCCCAAATCATCAAGAATCTGTACCTGAGCTTTTTTTACAGCATCTCCCTGAAAAGCCGTAATATCATAAGGTGAATACGAACTCGTTCGATTGATTCGTACGTTGTAAGGTCCAGCAAGATTGGTCAATTCTCCATAAACCACGTATGCGTTACTTAAATTTTGTGTTTTGAAGTCGGTAATTTCTGTTTCGCAGGAAAAAAATAACGAACAGAGCAGGATAATTAATGTTATTTTTTTCATCAGAATTTAAAATTATAAGTTAGTGATGGAATGGCAGCACCCAAAACCGAAAGTTTGTAGGTACGAGCCAAATTACGTAAGCCAGTCGATGATCTAAAATAGATAGAATAGACATTCTGGCGATTTAGGATATTATAAATCGAAAAATTCCAACTACTATTCCATTTGCTGTTTTCCTTCGGGTCGAGCGTTAATCCTAAGTCTAATCTAAAGTAGTCAGGGATTCGTTCGGCATTTCGAAGTGTAAAACTTGGCGAAGCATACCCATCTAAAATTTCCTGAATCGTAGCATTATCTAAGAAAACAAAAGTTTGTCCATTGTAAACATAAGATTTCTTATCGAGACCGTTTCTTGGATTAAGTCCATTTTTTACCATATAATCATATACATCGCTAAAGGCATAAATCTTGTAGCGTCCGTTTGGATACGTAATCGGGCGACCCGTATTGTAGGTAAAATTAGCATTGAAAGTCAGGCGTTTGGTCCATCGGTTATTTAACACAAACTTTATGTTGTGCGGAGAATCGAAATTTGCAGGGAATTTTAAACCAAAATTCGCCCCAATTTGGTTGGCATTTGCTTCGATTTGGCGAAAAGTACGTGAATAAGTATATGATAACCAGCCCGTCAGCTTTTTACCCCGTGCCTTTTTTACAAAAAATTCGGCTCCATAAGCATAGCCTTTACCCACTAAAAGTTGGGTTTCGACGCTTGGATTTAAGTATAAAGAAGCTCCATCAATATAGTCGATTACGTTGTTGAGTTTTTTGTAATAAAACTCAGCCGAGGTTTCAAAAATATTATTTTGAGGATTGGTGAAGTTCTTAAACACCCCAATCGAAAATTGGTCGGCAATTTGTTGAGGCAATTGGGCATTGCTATTTTTCCAAATATCAGCAGGCGAAATAGCCATTGTATTCGATAATAAGTGCATAAACTGCTGCATTCGATTGAACCCAATTTTGATAGATAAACTTGAATCAACTTTAAAAGCAAACGAAAAACGAGGTTCGAAACCCCCATAAGATTGAATGACCGAACCTTTCTTGTAGGTCAGAGTATCGGTAATGGTCTCTACTTCACGTGGTTGATTAGCCTTGTAGGTATAAATATTATCTGGCCCAATGAGTTGATAATAAGCGTATCGTATGCCATAGTCAAGACTTATCCTTGAGTTTAAGCTGAGGCTATGCCCACCATAAATCGACATTTCTCGTGAATGCTGCACAGGCATTCGGAATGGGTCAATGATTGATTCAGCAGAATTGGGTAATAAACTACCAGCATCATTTCGATAGACACTGAAATCTCCGCCAAAATCAAACTTACTTTTGTTAGAATACTCGTAGCTTAAATCTTCTCTAATAGATTGCTGCGTGATTGAAGGCTGCCAATTATATTCATACTGTGGTTTTAGTCCTTTTATGCCGTAGCGGTATTTGCTGACAAAGGCAGTAAAATTATGTGATAGCTTAGTGCCAATAAGTGCATTGTGTTTAAGACTAAGGTTTTGGGTATTCCAGTAGTAAGAAGTATCTTGGGCGAATTTGAAGGCATCATCACTCGAATATACTGCCAATGAGACCCGTTGGTTATTGTTGAATCGGTGGGTAATTTTGGCATTTATATCGTAGAAATTTGCATTACTATTTTTGAGCGAAGGATTATTGAAATAGCGTAAGTAAAAATCTGATAATGAAGCCCTTGCCCCAACAATTATGGAAGTTTTTCCTTTAAAAATGGGTCCTTCTAAAAGTAATCGGCTCGAAATTGGCCCTAAACCGCCCTGTAAACTCCACTTATCAAAATTGCCTTCTTTGAGCCGTACATCAAGCACAGAAGAAGCTCTTCCGCCATACATAGAAGGAATGCCGCCTTTGAAAAGGCTCACATCTTGCACCATATCGGCATTGAAACCCGTGAAAAATCCAAAAAGATGAGAAGTATTGAATAGCGGAATACCATCTAAAAGTACTAAGTTTTGGTCAACATTCCCTCCTCGAACATTGAATCCAGAAGCACCTTCTCCTACGGTAGTTACGCCCGGCAAGAGCATTATACTTCTAATCACATCGGCTTCACCCATAAGTGTTGGGAGTTTTTTGAGTGTTTTTCCTGAAATTTTCTCTACGCCCATGATCGCCCGATTAACGTTGGCATCTGATTTTTCGGCCGTAATGACAACCTCATCTAAAATCTTAGGGGTTTTGTCAAGCAAGAATTCAAATTCGAGGTTTTTATTTAAGGTAAATCGCTCGATTTTGATTTTATAGCCCAACATTCTTACTACAATTTGATAAGAAGTAGCGGGTAAATAGATAGCAAACTTCCCCGAAGAATCAGTAGAAGTTCCAAGAGTAAGACCCGAAAACAAGATATTGGCATTTTCGAGTGGAGTACCTGTTTCGGCATCTTTCACCAAACCAGAAAGCAGAAAGCTCTTTTTCTGAGCTTGAACTTCATGGCATAGCAAAGTAGTATAAAGGCATAAAATTGCCCAAAGTAATTGTTTTTTCATCTATAGGTTAAATATAACTAATTATCAAAGATAATAAATTTTGATGGGCAGGGTAAATTAAAATAGAAGAATGGTAAATAATCGACGACAGATAGAACTATAAAAGCGATAATTTGCGTGTAGGCTTAACATATCTTAACATCAATTATATTTATTTAACAGCCAAAATATTAAATCAAATGGTAGTTTTGAGCGAAACAATAAAATATAAAATTATGAAGAAAGTTAGTTACATTATCGCAGCTATTAGCTTAATATTTTTCGTCTATTTTGCTAATAAAAAAATAAAGCGTTACAGAGCATATACTATCGAAAAAGATAAATTTATTGCTGATATAAAAGCTGGAAGAAAATCATACGATGAAACAAATTGGATGAGCCCTCTTAGTGTAAGAGAAAATGATAAAGAAAGATTATTAAAAGATACCGTAATAGAGTTAATGAGTGGAAAGGCAATTCCTTTAGTTAAATTGCTCGATACCAGCAATGTTTTTTTACATTACGGAAGTATCTCAAATAAGAATGAATTGACTGAAATTGAACAGTTTTATCAAAAATACCAAGGTAAAATTCGATTTTTGATACTGTGTACTACTAACTTAGCTACTACCAGAAACTTCGCTCAAAAGAATGATTTTTCAATGCCATTCTATATATTTAAAAATAACCGTTTTCCTGCTGATATTGAAGTTTTACCTGTGAACCACTTGATAACTAACAGAAAAACGGCCATTTATTATGCCGGAACGGGTTATTTTGATAACCGGGACTTTTTTCAATTCGTAGATAAAGCTTTGGCGAATTGATTAATATGTTTTGTTTCGTAAAATAATTAAACCACTTCCTTGTTTCCAAGCTTGGTCGAAACCCGCAGGAAACTTCGCAACTGGATGGCTGCCCAGAACCATATCAATGTCGCCATCGTGGTCAATATCAGCGGCATCCATCACACTCCATCGACCTAAATGATTAATAGGAAGTGTTTTTTGTTTGAAATGATCGCCTGTGTTTTCAAAATACATAAATCCTTCAAGCGGACGGTGATCGGTATCTGGGAAAAGTGCAACCGAAGCCATGTCAATATCTCCATCGTTGTCAAAGTCTCTTGGAATGACTTTGGTTGCTCCGTTTTGTTGGAAAAAATGACTTTGTTTGAATGTAAAATTACCAGTATTGGTATATACATAAACCCCGTGATAAGGCTTTAGAATGGTAGAAAAATCAGCATTGTCGCCGGCCGTACATACAATATCAAACTTTCCATCTCTATTGATGTCGGCAATGTCAAATGAGCTTGTTCCGTAAATCGATGGGAAACGTAATAATTGTTTCGCCTCAAAGTTTAGGTTTCCTTTATTGAGATACAGAATTATTTGTTCGTCACCTTGGGCAAAAAGAGCTAAAATATCGTTGCGTTTATCACCATTAAAGTCCATAATAATGGTTTTGGTAGCTCCAGTTTGTGTGCTTAATTGTTTGCGTTGGAACTGATTTTTTGCATCTTTTTTCCAAATTGAAAGTCCACCAGCTTTAAATCCAAACTCATTGCTTATGAGTTCATCTTCGGGAGAATCATCTAAGTTTTTGGACAAAACCTCTATCGGACGATTCAGATTTGGTAAAAGTTTTTGTTGAAATTTGAAGGTATTATTAGCCAACGAAACTTGCTCAGCCGAACCATTCACATCTGGATTTGCCTGCGTGGTTGTACCGATATAGGTAAATAAATAATCTTGTTTATCGGCATGTGCGAGGTCAACGTTTGTGAGGGCATGTTGATTGAGAATAGATTGTTTGGTTTCTCCATTTTGGTCGAGTACCCAAATCACATGGTTCGACTGGTCACCCGCAATGATTTTTCTATTGAGCGTATCGAAGCAAACAGCTGTAAAATTTGGAATAGTTGCCCCTTTAATTGCTAAAGTAGTTTGCTGAACCAAAAACATGTCTTTGAGTTCTTCCAGAGCTTCATATTTTGGAAATTCAAGCGTTTTTGGTGCTTTGGCCAAATAATATCGTTTGATTTTAAGCCAATCTTCATCACTTATCATTTGTGAAGCTGGACGTAAAATGGCGTAGTCGGATAATGGTTTTTCTAAACCGTTGATTTCGGTCTCAACGCCCATCATGATACCCATATAAGGCAATGTACTGTATTGCCACACATTTTTAGGCAACATATCAGGGCTTGGTAAAAGATGGCAGCTCGAACAATATTGTTGAGCCAATTTTTCACCTTCTGCTACTTTTGAGTTTTCACAACTAAGCGAAATAGCCGCTACACCAACTACCAAAAAGGTACTTATGATGAATAAATTAGTGTTTTTTAGCTTCATTTTATTGATAAAAATTGGGGTTCAAATTCATGAACCCCAAAGCATTTTAGTTTGGTATTTTTCTAAAAACTTGCAATTTGTCATTATTGCGAGTTACGAAATAGAGTTTGCCTTTTGGTGTATTAAGCGTTTTAATATCTCTTACATCTCCTTCCATCAATAAACCATTATCAGTTGGAACCGATGCCGTGAATTGGCCTTTTCCATTGCCTTTTAAAATAAGACCAAAGAAAGCATCATAACGAGCTTGATACATATTGGCTCCACTGAAATTTCCACCTACGATTACGTCAAGGTTTCCATCGTTATCTACATCTTCAGTTACGAGGCTCATCACCTTTGATACTTGGGCTAAACTTGGCAGATAACTCATTTTGAAAGTGTTATTTCCTTGGTTTTCGAGGTAAACAGACTCAAAAGTATTGACAAGTTTTTCTTCGGCATCTTTTAGTTCTTTACTCGTGAAGAGTTCATCAATGGTCTTTCCTGCAAAGTTTTTATACTCTACATATTTTTTATTGATAATACTTGGCAATTGCTTACCCATTTCATCTTTGCTATTGACAGGATACCAATCGCTTCCTCGGTTGTAGGCGATGATGTGGTCTTTGGCATCATTGCCGTCAATATCCTTAATAAGCATTTTTAGTTGGCCACCTTCTTCTTTTCTGAATTTCGTATTGGTACCTAAATTACCAACAACTAAGTCAATATCACCATCTTTGTCATAATCTGCGGCGGTGATTCCGTTCCAAAAACCAGTGTAAGAAGATAGTTTATTATCAATTTCAGTAAATTTACCCTTGTTATTTTCAAACATCTTGATTGGCATCCAGTCGCCAATTACAGTTAAATCTTGGTCGCCATCTTTGTCTAAATCTGCCCAAATAGCATCAGTAATCATTCCTGCTTCTCGTAGGTCGGGTGCTTTGTTGACTGTTATATCTGTAAATTTACCCTTTCCATTATTAACCAAAAGATAAGAACGTGGCGATTTTCCGTAATTATAGCCTACTACTCGTCCACCAACAAATAAGTCAATGTCTCCGTCTTTGTCAAAATCACATGGTCGTACACATGATTTATTATCGTACATTTCGGGAAGGGCAGTAGTTGATTTCGTGAAATTACCTTTACCATCGTTGATATATAATCGGTCGAATTGTTGAGGCATTTTATCATAAAATTCGTTTCCACCCGAAACTACGTAGAGGTCTTGGTCTTTATCGCCATCGGCATCAAAGAAGAGGGCATCAACATCTTCCTGCAATGAATCTGCTTGGAAGACTGCTTGTGGCGAAAGACTAAAGCCACCACCAGCTTTTTGAAGGTATAATGCTCCAGCTTGGTATTTTGCTCCGCCTACATAAAAATCTTCAAGTCCATCGCCGTTTGCATCGCCAACGGCCATTTTCGGGCCATCAACTGAAACTTTAAATGGAATTAAGAATTCACGATTGAAATCAAAATAAACGTTTTCCTGATGAACAAAAGGAATGTTAGTTTCGGTGCTTACTTCTTCAAAAATTGGTTTAACAGGTAAAAAAAACTGAAAATCCGAAACATTCATTTGTGCTTTACTTTCTTCAACCGTTAGCGTAGTATTGATAGCTGGATTTTTGATGATTTCCATCTTTTGGTTTTCCCAAATGATAATCATCGTATCGACCTTGGTTTGTTTACCAATACCAAATATCAAAGAAGGTTCAACCGAGCTCATAAATCCACGCGTAGGCATCATCTGCTGAAGCTGCTCTCCTTCGGAAGTCTTTAAGATAACCTTTGCCCCAACTCCAAATTTATTTTTGTCATTGCCTTTAAATTTGACTTTGACAAAATTGTTTTGCAAGAGTTGGCGGCTGTTATTGAGGTAAATACTTGCGGATTCGTTGAGATTATTTGAAATAAGGTCTAAGTCTCCATCATTATCTAAGTCAGCATAAGCCGCACCATTTGAGATTCCCTCTTCTTCAAAGCCCCAAACTATTGATTTATCCTGAAAACGCAGCTCTTTCGTGCCTTTATATAGGTAATTGTGCCATTTTCCGCTTGGCATTTTATCAATGGCTTCTTGGTCGAGTTTTTCAGAAGTAGGCACATTGTAATGCAGCGAATCGCTGGCAATGAACTTAAGGTAATCTAAATCATTTGGGCGTCGAAGAATGCCATTCGTAATGAAAATATCTTTGATACCATCACCGTCATAGTCGGCCATGAGTGTACTCCAACTCCAATCGGTAGCCATCACGCCAGCAGATGGAGCAATATCACTAAACTTTTTACCACCCATGCTCAACTGCAAACAGTTACGGCTATATTGATTGAAATAACCAAATTGAAGTTTATAGAGATAAATTTCGAGCGGGTCTTCACCAACTGAAGATTTTTCTACTTTTTCATCTTCTGGATACATATCAAGCGTCATGATGTCTTGATACCCATCATTATTAATATCAGCTACATCTGAACCCATCGAAAAACGGCTCAAATGCTTGAAGTGTTGCTTCATTTCTTCGCTGAATTTGCCATTTTTTTGATTGATGTAATAATAATCATCTTCATGAAAATCATTGCTTACATAAATATCCAGCCAGCCATCATTATTGATATCCGCCACCGAAATGCCCAAACCATAGCCCATAGCCGCTTGATAAATGCCAGCTTCTTTACTTACATCAGTAAATTTGCCATTATCGTTTCGGTAAAGATAGTCGCCTGCTTCATTATCCTTGAGCATACGTGTATTTACGCGGTCATAAGAGCGAGTATTGTGTACGGCATGATTGAGGAGATACATATCTAAGTCGCCATCTTTATCGTAATCGAAGAAAGCTGCTTGTGTAGAGAAGCCAGCGAAATCGAGGCCATATTCATCAGCTTTTTCAGTAAAAGTCAAGTCTCCGTTGTTGATGTAAAGCTCATTTGAACCCTCAAGCCCTTTGTAATTACTAACGGCACAAACATAAATATCGAGTAGCCCATCGCCGTTTACATCTACCATTGTAGAGCCTGTTTTCCAATCAGAAAAACCACCAATACCAGCTTTTTCAGAAATATCCTCAAATTGAGGCACACCATCTTTTACTCCTTTATTGATATAAAGTTTATTCTTGCCTTGATTCGAAACAAAAAATAAGTCAGTTAATCCATCATTGTTGATATCACCAGCAGAAACACCACCACCATTATAGAAATACAGGTAGTCGAGGATATTAAAATCTTTGGTTTCGGTAATTTGATTCGTAAAATCAACCTTTGTTTCTGTTGGTGATAGCTTTTTGAATAAAGCCACCTCATTTTCTTTATTAACAGATTTACAAGAACTAAAAACTAAAGAAATAACTGTAATTGTACTTAGAATTTTAACTATTGATTTCATAGCATTTACTTGTTAAAACCGAATACTTGTGCTTTTTCGTTGTTTTTGGCTAAAACCACAACCTCTTTGTTGGCACCAGTTTTTAATTTATACATTTTTCTTACCTGACCCACTGTCTTGAAACCAGAGTCGCTTGTTTTTATAGATTGGAATATACCTTTTCCTTTACCTTTCAAGAATACGCCATAGCTGGCATCGAAGCGACCCCATTCTGGCAATACATCGAAGAAGTTACCAGCTAAAAGTATATCTACGATACCATCATTATCAAAGTCACCAGTTTCAATGGCGGCCATGCGAGAAAATTGAGCCTCGATCGGCAGATCCTTGATTTCAAAATTACCTTTACCGTCATTGATGAGCATGATTGATTTGGTAGTAGTGATTTTTCGTTCTACACAATCTTTCATTTGTTCGGCAGTAAACATATCAGTAATGGTCTGATTGGCATAATCTGTATATTTTACATACTTACGTTTTATCATCGGTAATGCTCTTTGAAGCTCGCCTTTTAAAACCATTGGATACGTTTTTCCATCTTCTGTAAGGCAAGAAATAATCTGTTCAATTGTTCCGCTGTTATCAAAGTCTTTTGCATGTAAAAACGCTGGAGTTTCAGGCGAAACTTTGAGTTTTGTATTATCTCCAATATTTCCCACGATAAAGTCGGTATCTCCATCGCCGTCGATGTCAGCAGGCTTGATACAATTCCAAAGACCTTCCGAATCTTTTATTTTATTGGCAAGTGACATTTTCTTACCACGCTCATTTTTGAAAACAACGATTTCGCCCCAATCTTGCGTAATAATTAAATCAACAAAGCCATCTTTATCAATATCGCTCCATTCGGCATCGGTTATCATGCCGAGCGAAGTGATTTCGGGCATATATCGTTTTGACTGATTTTTAAATTCACCAGTTCCATCATTGATATAAAGATTGCTGGCGGGACTATAGCCAAATTTACCAGAAATCATACGCGAACCAACAAACAGGTCGTTATCGCCATCTTTATCGAAATCGGCCGCGGTTACACAAGAACCATTTTCAAAAATTGCGGGAAAACGAACATCTCTTTTGAAATTACCTTTACCATCATTCAGATACAACAAATCATGCAGTTCGGGGGCATTTTCAGGAAATTCGTTGCTACCCGTTACCACAAATAAATCAAGATCATTGTCTTTATCAGCATCGAAGAAAATGGCATCGGTGTTTTCGGTAGTTAAATCCATGCTGAAATCTGGCTGAGTAGATTTGATGAATTTGCCGTTTTTTTGCTGAATTAATAACTGTTTTTCCTGTCCAGCGGCTCCACCCAAATATAGGTCGTCGAGGCCGTCGCCATTTACATCACCCACAGCCATTGCAGGGCCTTGTGTAGAATATTTTTGCTTCAATAACACATCACGATCATAATCTTGAAAATTACTTTCTACGTGCGTATAATCAAGAGTTGAGGCAGTAATATCGGTAAAAATAGTTTTTTTTGGAGCAAAGAATTGCTTAAATACCTGATTGGCATCTTTATAATCTAAGGTAAGTGTCTGATTAGTTTTAACACTTTTCAGCACCTGCATTTTATCGTCAGGCCAAACAATTTTCAGAGAATCAATCGTCCCTTTTTCGCCTAAACCAAATACCATTTGGTGGTCGCACGAAGACTGAAATCCACGATTGGGCATTTGTTGTAAAACAATGCTTACTCCTTGTTGGTAAACAGTAATGGTAGAACCAATACCGTTGAGGTTTTTGGCCGTACCTTTAAGTTTGACGCTAAGGAAGTGGTTTTTTGTCTTCTCATTGGTTTTATTTTTGAAGACCGATAAAGGGGCATTAACATTATTTACTACTAAATCTAAGTCTCCATCATTATCTAAATCTCCATACGCCGAACCGTTTGAGAAACCCGGGCCTTCTAAACCCCATGATTTAGCATTGTTGGTAAAATTTAAATTACCATTATTTTTGAACGCATAGTTTGGAATCGGCACTGAAGAAATCTTATCAATAAACTCTTTGGCATTAAATTTTTTGCCTTCGAGCATTTGTTGCATGGTGTTTCTATCTCCTAAAAACTCCACAAAATCTTGGTCTGTAAGGTCTTTTGCAATACCATTGGCAACAAAAAGGTCTTTCATTCCATCATTGTCCATGTCAAAAATCAAGGCCCCCCAGCTCCAGTCTGTTGCGTGTACGCCCGCCAATTGCCCCACTTCGCTAAAGGTTCCATCACCATTGTTGAGTTGTAGGTTATTACGCATATATTGGTGCCAAAAACCACGCTTTAGCTTTAAATCAACCAGATTATAGCCTTCAAAAACGCTGGTGGTTTTTAAGCGGCGGTCGTCACCAGGAAGCATGTCTGTCACGAATATATCAAGATTACCATCATTATTGATATCGGCTATATCAGCTCCCATCGAGCTGAGACTGATATGGGGCATTTCATTCACGAGGTCTTCTTTAAATGTACCATTCTTTTGGTTGATATAAAGATAATCTCTTTCGTAGAAGTCGTTGGAGATGTAAATATCTGGCCAGTTGTCGTTATTTACATCACCAATCGTGATTCCCAAGCCGAAACCAATGAGGCTTCCATAAATACCTGCTTCAGCCGAAACATCGGTGAATTTAGGTGTTTCCCCCTTCGCAAGAGTTGCGGGGCTATCATTCCTAAAAAGTTTATCACCACCAAGTTTATCACGTTCTTCACGAAGGTTCATGTAGCCCAATTTATCAATAGGAGTGAAGCTATTATTGAGCAAGTACATGTCGAGGTCGCCGTCGCGGTCATAATCAAAAAATGCAGCATGGGTTGAAAATCCGCCATCTTCTAAGCCAGCTTCGGTTGCTTTTTCAACAAAAATAGGAATACCGCCTTTAATACCTTGATTGATGTAAAGTTGGCTGCCACGTTGGTCACGGCTTCCAGAATTACACACATAGATATCCATTAAACCATCGCCATTGACATCAGCAAAGGTTACACCCGTTGACCAAAACTTTTTACCAACAATCCCAGCTTTCGCCGTGATGTCTTCAAAAGTCATTTTTCCTTTATTTAAATACAGTTTATTATCTTCAAAATTTGAAGTAACGAAGATATCCGAAAGGCCATCGTTGTTTACATCACCAATGGCCACACCACCACCGTTATAGAAGTTTCGGTAGTTGAAGATATTAAAATCCTTACGCTCCAGACTTCGGTTGATAAAATCAATTCCAGTAACTGAGGTTGGCAGAGACTCGAAAAGTGTATCTTCCGACTTACTACAAGATAGCAGAAGCACTACGCACGAGATAGCCCAAAGAGATTTTTTCATCAATTATAGGTTAAAGAAAATCTAAAATTTAATTTAGAATTTAAGTTTAAAAAGTATTTTTTTCGTCAGTTATTGACAGAGAATCACAAATTTAGCAATAAATATGCCTCTAACTATCAGCATATTGTTAAAATAAAAAGACAGAACCGTTAGGAACTGCCTTTTCGGGAAAGATATTGAAATATTAATATCCAGGATTTTGCTTCAACAATGGGTTAGCATCGATACGAGCTTGAGGAATTGGGAACAATTCTCTTGTTTTATCAACAACTTTCATGAATTTTCTTGAAGTGCTGAAAGTACCGAAACGAATCATATCATTACGTCTCCAACCTTCCCATGCTAACTCACGACCTCTTTCTGCAAGAATGTCGGCAGCAGTAACAGATTTTAATGGAGCAACTAATGAACGAGCTCTGATAGTATTTACATCAGCCAAAGCATCAGCAGTTTTTCCAAGTCTGAAAGCAGCTTCTGCTCTCATCAAGATAGCATCTGCCAAACGGAAGAATACGTAATCGTTATCTTGGTCACCGTTCGGGTTGTTTCTTTGAATCTCATATTTTTGAGAACGAACACCAGCTACTTGGAACTCAGGGTCAGCATCAGTCATTTGGTCTTTGTTGAAATCAGGAATAAACGCTAATGGTTGGTCTTTTGCATCTTTCAAAGGAGCACCAGAAGCTGAATATTGTTGACCAACTAACCACATTTTGCTACGAGCATCATCTTTATCAAATGAGTTGTAGAAATCTGCAAGCGTACAGAAACCATTCCAAGGAGCATTACCTAAACCATAAGTTTGTTGGTTAGCATAGTGTAATGTTCTCATTTGGAAGTTCAAACCACCAGCCAAGAAGCTATCAAACGGAATGTTGAAGATGGCTTCTGGTGAGCTTTGGTTTTGAGTAGTAAAGTTAGCAAGCGTTGTTGCAGCTAAGCTATAACCATTTTTAGATTTGATTACTTTATCAATTGTATCATAAGCTTTTTGCCACTCAGGAGAACCTTTGTAAACACCAGCATTTAAGTACAATTTAGCTAATAACATTGTAGCTGCATCTTGAGTCATACGGCTGTAAGCTTTTCCTGCTGGAAGGCTAGGAATTGCTTCTGTCAATTCTTTCTCAATAAAAGCATAAACTTCAGCACGAGATTTTGTTGCAGCTGAAGATGTATTATCAGTTACGATAGGTACATTACCAAATGCATCAACTGCCATGAAGTAATAAAACGCACGGATAGCACGAAGTTCATCAACCGCAGCTTTATTAGTTTTAACAACATTAAGCAATTGGTTTACTTGTGAGATATTTCCGAAGATAAAGCCCCACATACCATTGATTGGACCATGTTGTGGAGTCCAAGTGTGGCGAGAATACGCCAACCAGTCACCGTTGTCAAACCAGTCACCACCACGAGTAGGAACTATTAATTCGTCAGAAGTTGCTTCACTTGGGTTAAACCAGTCCCAAGTAATACCTCTCATACCTGAGTAAGCAGGTCCAAGAGCTGCAGCTACCTGAGCGTCAGTTTTCAAAAATTGGTCAGCAGGAATCGCATCGTAAACCGGCTCAGTTAAATCTGTACATGATTGTAGTGCCAAAGCAGA
The DNA here is from genome assembly GCF_001649495.1 of Emticicia sp. MM. Lineage (NCBI taxonomy): Bacteria > Pseudomonadati > Bacteroidota > Cytophagia > Cytophagales > Leadbetterellaceae > Emticicia > Emticicia sp. MM. Next base: position 44,174 of record NZ_LXHX01000119.1, read on the forward strand.
CACCACAACAGCAGCAGAGAGTACTTTTGAAATGTTTTTCTTTATATTATTCATGAGTAATGTAATATTTTGTGATGTAAACAGATTGTTTGATAAAATGTTTAGAAACTTAAGTTAACACCAGCAGTTAAACCACGAGTTTTGTAGTAAGTTTCACGAACATCAATACCTGGTGCTTGTGAACCAATTGATAACGCTTGGCTAACTTCTGGGTCAACACCTGAATATTTAGTGAATAATAATAAGTTGTTTCCTGCAACATAAACACGTGCTCTCTTCACGATACCTTTTCCAACTGGAATATTGTAACCGAATGAAGCGTTGTTCAAACGTAAGTAGTTGCCTGATTCAACGTAGTAATCCATAGGGATTGTCTGTGTATCATTGATTTTTGAAGTCAATGCCGATGCAAGAGCGTTACTTTCTGCGATACGACCATCTTGTCTTCCTAATAACAAGGCATTGGTGTTCATGATTTTAGCACCTAAATTGCTTGTAAATTGAAGTTGTAAGTCGAATGCTTTATATCTTAAGTTATTAGTTAAACCACCAACGAAGAATGGGTTCGGGTTTCCAAGGTAAGTTCTGTCACCTGCACTTGGCTCGATTTTACCATTACCATCTAAGTCTTGGAATACGTAAGTTCCTTTATCAGAGATGCTTGCAACTTTAGCACCGAAGAATACACCAACTGGTTGGCCAGCTTGTAATACAGAGAAGTTTACAGCAGATGTACCTCTAATAAAGTTACCCAAGCTTGTTGTTAAGAATACTTGGTCTGGAGCAGCAAATTCGTTGTTTTTCAAGCTCAACACTTTGTTTTGGTTGAATGAGCCAGCGAAAGTAGAGCTAAATGAGAAGTCTTTGTTATCAACCCATTGGTAAGATAATGAAATCTCAACCCCTCTGTTTTGCATACTTCCGATGTTAGCTAAGATTGTAGGATAAACGTATCCTTTTTCTTGCGGAGCGTTTACTGTGTATAACAAGTCTTTAGTTTGACGAGTGTACCAGTCTAAATTACCAGAGATTTTTCCTTTCAATAATGAGAAGTCGATACCAGCACCGTAGTTTTCGTTAACTTCCCACTTCAAGTTAGGGTTAGCGTTTGACTGGATTGCGTAAGCAGGTAAGAAACTACCAGAGTTACCATCATAGTATGAACCACTTGGGCCATAGAAAGATTTAGAAAGTAATGGTCTGATACCTTCAGAGTTACCAGTTCTACCCCAGCTAACACGAAGTTTTAAGTTATCAATTGTAGAATTTCCTTTCAAGAAAGCTTCTTCACTAAGAGACCAACCCACTGAAACTGATGGGAAGAAACCCCACTTGTTGTTATCACCGAATTTCGTAGAACCATCACGACGAACGTTAACAGTTGCAAAATATTTATTTGCTAAGCTATATTGTGCACGACCCAAGAACGATACTAATTTGTATTCGTTTTTGTAAGAACCGATAAAACCAGGGTTTGTTCTGATACCAAGACCTGAACCAATGTTATTAGCATCTAAAATGTCAGTTAAGAAGTTATTGTTAGTAACACCGAAACCATCATAAACTACATCTTGATAAGTATAACCTGCTAATAAGTTTAAGTTACTGTTTGCTGTTAAAGCTTTGTTGTAGTTCAAAGTTGTCTCCAACTGTTTGTCAGTTGTTGCATTTAATCCACGGTATGCAGAGTTACCAGCGAAACCTCTGATAGGTACATTAGCAAATGAGTTTTGGAATGCACTAATGTTATTTGCTTGTGTACGTAATGTACCACTTACATTAAATACTAAACCATTAGTAATAGTGTAGGCAGCCTGTACATTTCCTAATAAATCGCTTAATCTTTCAGATTGCTTTCTGTTTTCTACAATCGCTAATGGGTTGTAGTTAGCAAAAGTACCTGGAATTTGATAGTAAGTACCGTCAGCATTATAAATAGGGTCAGTCGGACGCATGTTTTGAGCAAGACCTAAAGCGATATTTTGTGCAATATCACCATTTGTCTGTGAAGCAGAGAAGTTAAACTTCAAGTTTAATTTATCGTTAAGTGCTTTTGAATCAATGTTCAAACGAGCATTTAAACGGTCTTTTCCTGAACCAATCAAAGTACCAACTTGATCCAAATATCCTACTGATGCACGGTATGATGTTTTTTCTGAACCACCTGAAACACCCAATTGATAGTTTTGAGTATAAGCAGTACGAGTAATTACATCTAACCAATCTGTATTAGCACCGTTATCAGTGAAACTTTGGTTGTATTTCTTAGCAGCCTCTCTAAATTGTGCACCATTCATCAAATCAGGTCTTTGAGAAATTCTCTCTGTACCTAGATAAGAATTGAAATCTACACTTGGAGCACCAGATTTACCTCTTTTAGTAGTAATTAAGATTACACCATTCGCACCTCTTGAACCATAAATTGCTGCTGAAGAAGCATCTCTCAAGATGTCCATTGTTTGGATATCTTCTGGAGCAATGTTTTGGATAGGAGCACCAATCACACCGTCAATTACGTAAAGTGGTTCAGAACCAGCGTTCAATGAACCAGTACCTCTTAAACGTACAGTTGGCGTTGAGTTAGGGTCACCACTACTTTGAGTGATAACTAAACCAGCAACTTTACCTTGAGCTGCAGCTAATGGGTTTGTTACGATACCTGCGTTGAAATCGCGGCTACCTAAACTTGTTACGGTACCAGAAATTTCTTTACGTTTTTGAGTACCATAACCCACTACCACAACTTCTTCAAGAGCTTTAGTGTCGTCTGTTAAAGTTACATCAACAACAGTTTTGTTACCGATAGCCACTTCCTTAGTTTCCATACCAACAAAACTGAATACTAATACTCCGTTTTTCGGAACACCAGCCAATTTGTAAGTACCATCTAAGCCAGTTTGAGTACCCTTACTGGTACTTTTCACTTGTACTGTAACACCTGGTAAACCGCTGCCATCAGCTCCTTTTACCGTACCTGATACAGTTACTTCTTGTGCCATCACAGTAAATGTGAGTGTTGTTAACAGCAATGCTGCAATTGTGAAAATAGACGTTTTCACACCAGCCGTTAGTCGCCCAATATAGCGACCCACTTGGTAGGACTTCATCATAGGTTGTAATTAAAGAAAGATTAATGAATGATTAACTTAAATAAAAAATAATTTTCCATTTTCTAAATAATTTAAACTGCTCCTAATGACTAAAATTATCAAAAAAATAACTTGTTATAGAAGTTTGTTTAGAAAACATTGAACTATTTTTTTAATTAACCCTCAAAATTACAAAAACAAATGCTTAAAGTCCAAAAAATTATACTAAAAAATAAAAGTTCTTAAAAAAATTCAATTCTGAAAAATTGTACAAAAACAATATGCCTTTAGGTTTTTCATCTTATTTTTGCAAACCATAATTATACTTCAAGAATTGCTTCACGCTCAACAACTAAAATATTTACCATCATATAAATTTATAAAGAGCAAATTTGTATTTTTTTTAGATAAAAAAATCATCGATAACGAACCCGAGTATTGTCACTCAAAGGCGTTTATCTTTGAAAAATTCAAAAACTGAAGAATCTGATGATGAATCAACAATTACAGCAACTGGCCAAAGACTTGGCAGGTGAACTTTATCTGGATGATGTCATGCGTACTTTGTATGCCACTGATGCCTCGGCTTATCGTGAGATGCCGCTCGCAGTAGCTATTCCCAAAGACGAGTCTGATATTGAAAAACTGATAGCCTTTGCTCGTAAAAATAATTCCTCCCTCATTCCTCGTACTGCTGGTACTTCTTTGGCTGGGCAAGTGGTTGGAAAAGGAATTGTAGTTGATGTGTCGCGTACGTTTACAAAAATTCTTGAAGTCAATAAAGAAGAGAGATGGGTGAGGGTACAGCCAGGTGTGGTGCGTGATGAACTGAATTATTTCTTGAAACAACATGGATTGTTTTTTGGGCCTGAAACTTCAACGGCCAATCGTGCAATGATTGGTGGAATGGTTGGTAATAATTCTTGTGGCTCTAATTCAGTGGTTTATGGAAGTACCCGGAATCATCTTTTAGAAGTGAAGGGTTACTTGAGCGATGGTTCATTTGTGGAGTTCAAGAGTTTGAGCAGAGACGAGTTCATGAAAAAGCTTGACCCATCTGATACCACATTGGAGAGTAGTATTTATAAGCATATTTATGAAGTATTGAGCAATTCTGATAATCAAGCAGAAATTCGTAAGGAGTTTCCAAAAATGAGTATCGAACGCAGAAATACAGGGTACGCTATTGATGAACTGCTAGAAACGGAAATATTTACACCGCAAGATAATCGAGAAACCATCAAGACTCCTCCGTTATCGGGTGTAGCGGCAGGGGGGGCTTTCAATTTCTGTAAGCTTATTGCTGGTTCTGAAGGTACATTGATGTTTATTACTGAAATAAAGCTTCATGTAAATAACCTACCACCGAAGGTACAAGGCTTGGTTTGCGTGCACGTTAATTCGGTTGATGAGTCTCTAAGAGCTAATCTAATTGCTTTAAAATATAAACCAACAGCGGTTGAGTTAATAGACCATTATATTTTAGAATGTACGAAAGAAAACAAAGAACAACGTCAAAACCGATTCTTTGTACAAGGTGACCCCGGGGCAATTCTTGTAGTTGAACTTTCACATGATAATATAGATGACATTCATCAACGAGCGGCCGAAATGGAAGCTGAGATGCGTGCTGCAGGATTAGGCTATCATTTTCCGATTTTATTTGGCGAGGATACCAAAAAGATTTGGACTCTCCGTAAAGCTGGATTAGGGCTTTTATCAAATTTGCCTGGCGATGAAAAAGCGGTAGCTGTTATCGAAGATACGGCCGTTGATGTAAATGACTTGCCTGATTTTATTAGAGAGTTTAATGAAATCTTGTCGAAAAATGGTATGTCTTCGGTGCATTATGCTCATGCTGGTTCGGGGGAAATACATCTTCGACCGATTATTAATCTTAAAACTGCCGAAGGACATCGACAATTCAGATTAATTGCGGAAGAGATTTCAATCTTGGTAAAAAAATATAAAGGCTCTCTTTCGGGCGAACATGGAGACGGACGTTTGCGTGGTGAATTTATTCGCCAACAAATTGGAGAGAAAAACTACACTTTGATTAAAGATTTGAAAAAAGTGTGGGACGAACAAAATATCTTCAATCCAAACAAGATTGTTGATACGCCTCCGATGGATAAATTCTTGCGTTATGAGGCTGATCACCAAGTACCTGAGTTTAAAACTGTTTTCCGATTTAATAATCAAAATATTCTCCAACACGCCGAGCAATGTAATGGTTCGGGCGATTGCCGTAAGACCGAACTAAGTGGCGGAACAATGTGCCCAAGTTATATGGCCACTCGCAACGAAAAAGATACAACCCGTGCTAGAGCGAATATCTTACGAGAGGTATTGACTAATTCTGAAAAACTCAACCGATTTGATAGTAAAGAAATCAAAGAGGTGATGGATTTGTGTTTGGCTTGTAAAGGCTGTAAATCAGAATGTCCGTCGAATGTGGATGTTGCCAAATTGAAAATGGAGTTTTTACAGCACTATCAAGAGCAAAATGGGGTTCCGCTACGTTCGTGGTTAATTGGCAACTATTCGAAAATGAGCAATTTGGCATCTTATGTGCCTTGGGCTTATAACTTAATTTTCGATAATGCTCCTTTGCGTAAAATTGCTAATTCGGTGGTAGGTTTTCATCCTGAGCGTACGATGCCACTTTTGAGCAAACACACACTTAAGCAATGGTATAGAAAATCGGAGCAAAATATAGCCCCAAAAGCGAAAAAAGTTTATTTATTCTGCGATGAGTTTACGAATTATAATGATGTAGAAATTGGCAAAAAAGTCCTCGATTTATTGAATAAATTAGGATATGAAGTAATTATTCCAAATCATGTTGATTCGGGTAGAGCATACTTATCAAAAGGAATGTTGAAAGAGGCTCAAAAATTAGCGAACCAGAATGTGTCTTTACTAAAAAATATTATCAATGAAGAGATACCAATGGTTGGTATTGAACCTTCGGCAATTCTTACGTTTAGAGATGAATACCCCGATTTAGTCGAAGAAAGTTTAGTTGAAGCAGCGAAACAGTTAGGTAAAAATGCCTTAATGATTGATGAGTTTTTAGCTCGTGAAGTAGATGCTAAGAGAATTACGGCCGAAAACTTTACAACTGAAAAACGTCTTATCAAGTTACACGGACATTGTCAGCAAAAATCAGTGGCTTCGCTTACACCAACGAAAAAAATACTTTCATTGCCTAAAAATTATGAAGTACACCTGATTCCTTCAGGTTGCTGCGGAATGGCAGGTTCGTTTGGGTATGAGAAAGAACACTACGAATTATCTATGCAAATTGGTGAATTGGTATTGTTCCCAACAGTCAGAAAGCAACCAGAAGAAGTAATTATTGCAGCACCAGGTACAAGCTGCCGTCATCAAATCCATGATGGAACTGGTCGCACTGCTTTGCATCCTGTTGAGGTTTTGTGGCAAGCTTTAGTTTAGTAAATTGATTCCTTGAAGGGAAATATTTGTTTAATTTGTTATTTTGGCGAAATTCTTTCGAGCATAGTTTTGAAAGAATTTCGCCAATTTTATTTCCTCAGATTGAATCTGTGTGTTTATTACTTAAAATAGTATATTTGCTAAATAAATATAGTTTTGAGTATTCGAGAGAGATATTTTGCTTAAAATTACAGCAAAAACATTCATAATAAGGACTTTGAAAAGCTAAGTTGCTAGCCTACTATCTTGAATTATGGAACAATACGTAACTGTAAGGTGTTTTATAACATACTTAACACTTATCTGACCACTAGAAAAAGTAAAAATGAGTAATCGAAATTTGTTGAGTTTGGAATTGACAACTATTGTTGATGACGAACGACCTGTTTTTTTATCGGGCAACTTCTGCGAATGGCATCCCGATGTGTCGGATTTTGAAATGAAGCGAGTGAGCAAGGGAAAATACAAATTTACATTCTCGCCCGAAATTACCCTCCCAGAAAAAATAGAATATAAATATACGCGTGGTGGTTGGGATTTTGTAGAATTAGATACCTATGGAAATTCACCAAAAAACCGAGTAATTGAAAAATTATCAGGTCAGTACGCCGATTTTGTTCCCTATTGGCGTCAAGAAGGAGCTACAGCTTATATTCAAAAGTTAATGCCTAAAGTAGAAGTCATTTCTGAAAAATTTGAAATTCCACAATTAGGCAAAACTCGGAAAATTTATATTCTTCTCCCTCATGATTACGCCCAAAATACCGATAAGCGTTATCCTGTTTTGTATATGCAAGATGCCCAAAACCTATTTGGGAAAGGCTCAAACTACGGCAATTGGGAGATAGATAAACGTTTATCATTATTGGCTAAACGAGAGATGGGCGATGTAATTGTAGTAGCCATTGAACACGGTGAAGAAGGCCGTTTTAATGAATATTCCCCTTACACAGTTGAATCAAAAGGTAAAGGTTTGGGTATGAAATATGCAAATTTTATTGTTCGTACGCTCAAACCATTTATTGATGCTAATTATCGCACTAAAACCGAACGTCAATTTACAGGAATTGGTGGGAGTTCGATGGGTGGTTTGATTAGTATTTATGCAGGATTGATGTATCCAGAAGCAATTGGTAGATTAATGGTTTTATCGCCTTCACTTTGGGTTTCTCGGAAAATATACTTCGATGCAATAGAGTTTTTTAATCCATTAGCTACAAAAATCTATTTGTATGGTGGCGGAAAAGAAGGCAATGCGATGGTTCCAAACGTTAAGAAAATGAAGGAGACCATTGAGGGACAGGGCTGGGACACTGAAAAAATACAAATTAAACTCTCAATCGACCCTAAAGGAGAGCATAACGAAAAACGCTGGGGACAAGAATTCCCGAAGGCAATAGAGTGGTTGTTTAATTAACGGAAAGTATTTTATTCCACAAAAAACCATCTACAAATCAAATATTAAAGAATTTATGAAAATCAAGATAACAGCCAACAATACTGCTGCTAAGACAATTATTTTCCCACTGGTAGATAATGAGAAATTGGCGGAAAATCTTTCAAAAATTGCGAAGCACGTTGGGCTAAGTGCCGAAACGCTCCAACAGGATTTCAAGGCAGGAACAAAAGAAACATTGGCTTTGTATGGAGCTATTGAGGGGCTGGAAAAGGTATATCTTTTAGGCTTAGGAAAATCTCCTAAACCTATTGATTATGTAAAGGTTTTTCGCTCGTTTTTCTACAATAACAAGAAAAAACTGCCAAGCAATGTTGGATTAAAGCTTAAAATGGCAGGTTTAGAAGCCAATATTGAGCAAATTGTGAATGGTATTTGTTTGGCTGAATATGAGGTAGGTATCTATAAAAGTGATGAGAAGAAAACCGCTGATATTTTTGGTGAATCTGGGCTTTTAGAAATTCAAGTTGCAGAAAATTGGCTCGAAAAAGGCGAAAAAGGAGTGGCGGTTGGACAAGCAATTGCCGAAACACAAAGTAGAATCATGACTTTGGTTGATGCACCAGCTAATTATAAATATCCGCAGAAATTAGCAGAATTTGCCATAGAATCTGGGCAAAAATACGGTTTCGATGTAAAAGTTTATGATGAGAAACAATGCCTTGAGTTAGGCTTACATGCTCTTTTGGCAGTTGGACGTGGTAGCACTGAAAACCCTGCAAGGTTTATTGTGATGGAATATCCCTCGGCTACGCTCGGGAACCAATCCTCGGCTATGCTCGGAGAACAAGTATCTTCCAAACCGGTCCCTGAGCGTAGCCGAAGGGTAGGTTTAGTAGGAAAGGGTGTAACTTTTGATACAGGTGGAATTTCTATTAAAAGTTCGGCAAGTATGAGTTATATGAAGTCAGATATGGGAGGAGCAGGAGCAGTTTTAGGAGCAATGGAATTAGCGGCTAAACTGCAATTGCCCGTGCATTTGATAGGCGTTATTCCATCAACCGAAAATTGTGTAGATGGCAATGCACTTAAACCAAGTGAGGTTATTTCTTCGTATGCTGGTAAAACAATTGAAGTAATTGATACTGATGCCGAAGGACGCTTAATTTTGGCCGATGGCCTTTCGTATATCAAAAAGAATTTTGAGCCTGATGTAATTATTGATTTGGCAACGCTCACGGGTAATTGTATTGCCGCATTGGGTTATGCCGCCGCAGGATTATTATCGAATAATGATACCTTAGCAAATGAATTACTTGAAATCGGGCAAGAAACTGGAGAAAAACTATGGCGTTTGCCACTTTGGGATGATTATAAAGATATGATGAACTCTGATGTGGCTGATATAAAGAACCTTTCTTCTGCTCCAGTGGCTGGGGCAATTACGGCTGCAAAATTCTTGGAGTTCTTCATTGATGGACACACTAATTGGGCTCACCTTGATATTGCTGGGATGGCTTTTGGCGATTCAGAATTTGCCAAAATGAAGTCGGCTACCGCTTTTGGTGTAAATTTATTAACTACCTTCTTGCGAAAATAATTGATGTGTAATTTTTCTTTCGGTGGGTGAGCGAAGCCGAAACCACCGATTGGCAAAAATTATAATTTAGTGATTTTGACAAGCGTTTCTGCACCGATACCTACCAAGAAACATCGGAAGCTGAGCGAAGCCGAAGCTACAGGGAGTGGTTTCGACTTCGCTCAACTACCGAAGGCTTAGTACTCAACTCAATACTTCCCGTAATACTTGCAGTGATTTTATTTCGCCAAATTCTTCAACATGAATTTTGTAGAACGCGATGATGATTTCGAGTAAATGATTTCTAACCGCCCGATTCATGAATAATGGCGTTTGGTAATCAGCCATGATAAGCTGGTTCATCAATTTCTGATAATCGTTTTCAAAAGGAATAAGAACATTTAATTCTCGAAACTGAGAGACGATTTCTTGTGCATTTTCTGGAGAAAAGCCTAAGAAAAAAGCATATTTGAGCAGAAAGATTAGGTGAAAATTTTCAAAATGTTCGTCGGTTTCGTCTAAAAAAATGAGTGAATGATAAAGAAAATCGAAAAGAGCATCGTTTTCAGTATGTTCTTGAAGTGTTTTGTTCAAAACTTCATCCAAAAACATGGCGATACTTGACTTGTGAATATCGTAAGGAAGGCTTCGAAATGGAAAGCCTGATTTGGCCTCCGAGATACGATGCAAGTCTTTCTTTTCATCATGATATACCACCATATCGAGTAGTGTAAGCGGTTGAAAAAGTGCAATCTTATTTTTTCCTTTACTGCTTCTTACGCCATTTTCAATAAACGATTGAATACCAAATTTTTCGGTATAAATCTTTACGATAATGGAGGTTTCTCGGTATCGAATATAGCTAATGACTATCCCACGAGTTTTATGAAGCATGATACAATAAGAATAGAAACAGAATAACCCACAGTACATCTACAAAATGCCAATAGATACTTATGAGCTTGATTTTCAGTTGATTAGGTGGATTGACACTATAAACATAAGAATCAATATATTCCATTCGTTGAAAAGCATCTTTGTTAGCTGAGATGAGTGCTATAATTCCGCCCAGTGTGTGCAAAATATGTAGTCCTGAAAGAACATAAATAAACATTCCTCCAGTATTATTGCTCATTGTGATGCCGGCATTCAATAATTTACGCCATCCAAAACCTTGTAAAACGATAAACAAAATGCCCGTCAGTAAGGTCAGACTGATATTTAGACGATAGGTTCGAAAACGCTCTTCCTTAAAAGCTTTATTTGCCCCTTGCAGCGTAAGGCTACTTGCTATAATAACTAAAGTACTAAACCAAAATACACCCGGAATCTTTACAGGAATATCCTGATTTCTAGCTTCTTTCGTAATAAAAACAATCAATAAAAAGAAAAAAAGCAGCCCGCTACTAATCATAGCAAGGTAGAGCATGAAAGCAAATGGTTCTCGGCGTTTACTTAATTGATTCATCTTTTCACCCGTCCCCCAAGGGTTTAAATAAAATTATACTTTAAAGAATCCTTGCCATATTGCGAAATTTGGAAATTGATTTTTTAAGTCTATTTCGTTTTCAAAAATTCCATATACAGTTGAGCCTGAGCCCGTCATAGAAGCATAAACAGCACCAGCTACATAAAGTGATTCTTTTACTTCGGCAATGGTTGGATACTTTAATAACAGTTTTTCTTCGAAATCGTTTTTAACAATTGTTTTCCAATTAGATATTGGCTCCGAAAGAGCCGTTTTTAATGATATTTCAGGTTTTTGTGGCGATACCCCCGAATAAGCTTCAGCAGTAGAAATATGAATATCTGGATTGACTAACACTATAAATTTCCCTTTCAGATTAAGCGAAAAATCTTCAAATTCATCGCCTTTATTATAGCAAAAAACAGGTTTATTTTCGATGAAAAAAGCACAGTCCGAACCTAATTTTCGGGCAAAATCTTTTAGTTGGTCGTTGCTCAAATTTAGTTGATAAACCTCATTGAGCATGCGAAGTGTAAAAGCTCCATCGGCAGAACCACCACCCAAGCCTGCACCCATTGGTATTACTTTGTGCAAATGAATAGTCGGTGGCGTAGAGATTTGGTCTTGCAATAAATGCCATGCCTTCAAACAAAGATTTGAACTTTCATTGCCCGGAATATTCAAGCCCGTACTTTGGAAGATTGCTTCATTGGCAGTTTGGTCTTGATTTGGTAAGATTTCGAGGGCATCGCACCATTCGACTGGGTAAAAAACAGATTCGATATTATGGAAGCCATCAGAGCGTTTTTCTACGATATTGAGGCCAATGTTTATTTTAGCGTTTGGAAATGTAAGCATCTATATAAAATTTCGATTTCAAAATTACTCAACCACCGAGTAAATCAATAACAAAACGATTGTTAGTTTTTATTAAAACACTTAAATCTTAAATAAGTTAATTTTAAACAGACTCAAAAATATGAAATAATCAGAATTGTAGTCTGAATAGTGGTTTTAGTAGGACTTTTGAGCAGTTTTGATAAGGAAGAATAGAAACTGATTGTAGATAAATAGTAAAAGTCTGATGATTCACTAAATGAAACTATGAAAAATAAATAAGCAGGGGCTTTATACCCCTGCTTGTATAATAATCTTAGAAATTATCGCTCCATTGATAAGCTTCAATCAATTTTGCTTCTCCTTCTTTGCCTTTAGCAAAATTACCATGTTCCATTCCCATGATGAACTCTTGATTATTGGCTTTCGATTTTTCGTAAATATGCTTAAATAAGCTCTTGTAATTTATTTCGCCAGTAGTTGGCTCCTTGCGGCCTGGCTCATCGCCAATCTGAAAATAGGCAATTTCTTCCCAGCACCAATTCATGTGTTGAGTCATGCGGCCTTCATTTCTTTGCATGTGCCACATATCAAATAAAATCTTACATGAAGGGCTATTCACCGCCTTACAAATCATGTAGGTTTGGTCAGAATAGCGTAAGAATAAATCGGCATTATCGCTTAATGGTTCAAGTACCATCGTGAGGTTATGAGGCTCGAAAATATCACAAGCTCGGCGTAAGGCATCAATGACATTGGCTGTCTGAACACCTAATGGTAGATTTCGCTCAAAATAGCCAGGTACAACCGTCATGTATTTAGCATTACAACGTTTAGCTGTTTCTACCGAGGCACGGCAAGTTTTTAAGAAGTTTTCGAGGAAATCTTTTTTACCAGTGGTGAGTGAAACTTTCCAATTATCGCCACCATCTACCACAAAAACCCCCATTTTCATGCCTAATTTGGCCATTGTTTCACCAATTTTTGTTTGTATTTCTACTGGGCGGCCTAACATTCCGTTATCTTCCAGAGCCATGAAGCCATTGTCAGCCATGAATTTAAGTTGGTCGAAAAGGTCTTTGCCAGCTGAATTTTCAAACATTCCGAAATGCGGAGCATAGAGAAGTTTGAATTTATTAGGAGCGATGATGTTTGGTTGTTCGATTTGACTCGGCGTAGAAGCTAAAGCTGCGGTTGAAGTGCCAAGGGTACTAGCTCCGGCAGCCAAGACACTCTTTGATAAAAAGTTTCTGCGATTCATTTTTTGTTATAGATTGAAGGTTGAATACCAAAATAATGGTTTGGTAGTTTTGAATTTTTTGTTGGAATAAATGGTCTTCAAATATATTATAAAAAAAGCGATTGGACTAACCCAATCGCTTTTTGTTTTTTCAATATAAGAAATCAAGATTTTCTGTTTTGATATCTTCTGGTTCGAGTTCTAAAAACTCTTCCCAGAAGGCATTTTCGGGCAATGCCGCTTTGCAAATGATTGGCTCCTTTTTCACTGGATGAATAAAATACAACCTGCGAGCATGAAGATTGATGTTGCCTTCAATATTTGGGCGTGGGTATCCATACTTCACATCACCTCTAATTGGGCAACCCATTTTGGCCAATTGCACACGAATTTGGTGTGGGCGACCAGTAATCGGGTTTATCTCGAGTAAATGATAATGGTTCAATTCGCCTAAATAACGATACGTCAACTCTGCTTTTTGTGAGTTAGGCACTTCTTCGTCGTAGGCTTTTACGGTATTCTTAGTTTCATCTTTTACGAGCCAGTTGGTCAATTTTGCCGATTTTTTCTCGGGTTTTTTACCCACAACTGCCCAATAAGTTTTCTGAACATCACGTTTTCTAAATATCTCGTTCATGCGTTCGAGTGCTTTTGATGTACGTGCAAAAACCACCAAGCCACTCACGGGGCGGTCGAGGCGGTGTACGGTTCCAAGAAAAACATCTCCTGGTTTATTGTATTTTTCTTTAATATACTCTTTTACGTAGTCAGAAAGCGTTTTATCGCCAGTGCTATCGCCCTGAACTAAAATTCCTTGGGCTTTATTGACGATAATGATATGATTATCTTCGTAAACTACTTGAAATGGTTGCTTTGCCATAATTTATTTACATAATTACTCTTTTACGACATCTCCCTGCCCTCTTCAAAGGGGGATTTTTCTGTTCGCGTGTAACAGTTATTCTACCTCTGTAGGGGGCAGGTTCGGACCGCCGATGCGGGATGTAAAACTATAAATTTAAACAAACTCCAAAGCCAGACGTCTGGTTTCTTTGTCGGTTTCGATATAATCTTCGAGCGTTGGTGTACGCACGAAACTCACTTTTTTCATACAATCTTCAATCAAATCTGACATTTCTAAGAATCCGATTTCATCACGCAAGAAAGCCGCAACGGCTATTTCATTAGCTGCATTGACAATACACGCCATATTTCCGCCAGTACGTAGGGCATCAAATGCAAAACCTAAATTTCTGAATGTCTCATAATCTGGTTTTTCAAATGTCAATGATGGATACTGAGCAAAATCCATACGTGGGAAAGTTGATTTTAAACGATTCGGATAGCCAATCGCAAACTGAATCGGCACTCGCATATCTGGTAAACCCATTTGGGCTTTCATACTTCCATCTTCAAACTGCACCATTGAGTGAATAATACTTTGTGGGTGTACAACCACTTCAATTTGCTCTGGTGTGAGTCCGAATAACCACTTTGCTTCAATTACCTCTAAACCCTTATTCATCAAAGAAGCAGAATCTATGGTAATTTTTGCTCCCATGCTCCAATTAGGGTGCTTGAGGGCTTGGGCTTTGGTAACTGTTTTCAAAAACTCACGGTCTTTTCCTCTAAATGGCCCACCCGAAGCCGTTAGTATTATTTTTTCAATAGGATTATGAAACTCACCTACCAAGCACTGAAAAATAGCCGAATGTTCAGAATCAACAGGTAATATATCAACTCTATGCTTTTGAGCTAATTCCGTCACTAATTCGCCAGCTACTACGAGCGTTTCTTTGTTGGCCAAGGCAATATGTTTACCTGCTTCGATAGCCGCAACCGTCGGAATGAGTCCAGCATAACCCACGAGTGCTGTGAGCACCATATTCACCGATTCCATGGTTACAACCGATGCCAAAGATTTATCTCCAGAATAAACTTTTATATCAAGTGGGTCGAGAGCGGCAAAGACTTTGTCATAAAGGTTTTCGTTAGAAATCACCACTACGTTTGGCTTAAACTTAGCTGCTTGTTCAATCAACAAATCGGCGTTGTTTTGGGCGGTCAGTACTTCTACTTCAAAAATATTTGGATTGGCTTCAACAACTTCTAAGGCTTGTGTTCCGATAGAACCAGTTGAGCCAAGAATAGCAAGATGACGTTTCTGCATGAAATAAACTATTGAAATTTTTTACAAAGTTCGGAAAATTTAATGATAAAGTTTTTATTTTAACGTTTGTATTAGACTTGAAATACGAAATAAGCATTTTGGTTTTCGAGTTTATCTGTCTAATGAGTTAGTTATTAGCGATTTATAGATATATTCAAGAGTTGAGTTTAAATACTTTTTAAATTTATTCCCCACAGGGGTTAAGGGCATCTATGCAAACGGCTGAAGACCAATTCCAATTTTTTGAGGGCGTTTTTTTTGAAAGCTTCGGACGTGACCTACAAGTAAACGAGTATCGCCTAATACAGGGTGGAAGTATCAATGTGACCGTGCAAGTACTTACCAACGAAGGCAAATATTTTATTAAATATAATACTCGGAACTACGAAGGAATGTTTGAAACAGAAGCAAAAGGCCTTGACCTATTGCGTGAAACTAACGTGATTCGTGTGCCCGAGGTGATTCATTGGGGGCGTCGTGATGGACAAGATTATTTGGTTCTCGAAAATATCGAATATTCTAAACCTAATTTCGATTATTGGGAGTCTTTGGGTCAAAAATTAGCTAGTCTGCATCGAAATACAGCCGATTCTTTTGGCCTCTCGTTCGATAATTATATTGGTTCACTTCGTCAAAGTAATGAGCAGAAATCTGATTGGCTGAGCTTTTTTATTGAAAAACGTTTGAATGTTCAAGCAGGTTTAGCCTATTATAATGAGTTGATTTCTAAATCTTTATACGATAAATTTCAGCAATTTTATAAGGTTTTGCCCGAACTTATTCCAAACGAACCAGCTTCTCTCTTACATGGAGATTTGTGGTCGGGAAATGTGATTACTGATGAAAAAGGTGAGCCCTCACTCATCGACCCATCGGTTTATTACGGAAGCCGAGAAATGGAAATAGCTTTCACAAACTTATTTGGCGGTTTTGATAAGCGTTTCTATGACTCGTATCAGGAAGCCTATCCTCTCCAACCAAGATTCGATGAACGAGTGCCTATTTATAATATTTATCCCTTGCTTGTGCATACCAATATTTTTGGAACGAGCTATTTACCCCCAATCATCAGAACTCTCAATAGATATCTATAAGGTTTTAGCCTTGATACATCAAATTGCAGCCTCTGATATCAGAGTTATCAAAGCGACCAATGATGCTAAATGATTGATTTTCAGTATCGTATGCTCCTAAATCTTGGGTTTCTATGAAGCAACAAGAATCAATATTAGCTAAATCAATTACGTTGATTCCGCCACGAATCAAGGTTTTCTCATTCTTTTGGGAATAGTTTACCGTTGAGATAATCTTGAATGGGTCGTTTATTTCACGAAGTAGCACTCTCATAGTATTGGGTAATTCAAAAACCCCATCGCCTTTCGAATATCCTTGCGAAAGTAGTTCTGTCATGCCATATTCAGAGTGAATTTTTTCGATTCCAAACGCCGAGGTTAAGATTTCGTGTACTTCTTCCCGCAATAATTCCTTCCTTCTACCTTTCATTCCCCCAGTTTCCATGACAATTAAGCGTTTTTTTAGGTCTTTCATGCAAGATAAATCTTCTCCAGATTCAGCTAAATCAAGCAAGGCAAATGTGACGCCAATCAACAAAACTTTTCTTTTAGATTGTTGTTTAGATAACAGTCGAAGTTGCTGAAGCAATTCTTGGGTATTTTTCAAATAAAAACCAGATTCTCTTGAGTAGGTTCTATAAATAAAACTCTGTACCATATACACCAACGAAGAATTATTTCGTTCAAGGTAAGAAGGCAGTAAAGCTAAAATGTGAAACTCATTCAAAGGGCCATAAAACTGCTCAAAAATTCGTTGACTGATGTATTCATAAAAAGGTAAATCGCTCACTAAATGTTTACTGGTGGTATCGCCAGTGGTGCCGCTACTTTCAAAAATTATTTGGGTAGGAGCTCCCTCAGAAACAATTTTATGGTGCTTGAAAAACTGAATCGGTAAAAAAGGAATTTTTTCGATTCGACTCACTTGCTGAGGATTTACTCGGAGATACGCTAAATATTCTTTGTAGGTATAATTAGTGGCAGCTTGAAAACGAAATATTTCTAAAGCCAATTCTTCGAAATCGTGTGGTCGTACGGAAGAGTCGTTCAACTGTAAAACCGCCGATTTTAGTTCGTCACGAATGCCCATTGAAAATTTTATGATTTTTACTAAATTAGCCGAAATATAGAAAATTATTGATATTGCAAAGTGTAGCACGTCAGACGACACCGTTTTCTCAAGGTTTTCTATTCAATTAAAATGTGCCACACTTGTTTTGCATAACAGACTAATTAAAATTACATTTTTAGAATGAAAAAGGTTTCAGTTTTTGGAATATTAACAATAATTGTCGCATTGGTAGGTTGTTATAAAGAAACCACTTTTGATAATACGCCAGCCATTAGCTTTAAGTCAATTAAAAAGGAGGTTAGAATCGACCAATTTGCTGGTACGAAAAAGGATTCTGTTATTCTGACGATTAAGTTTCAAGATGGAGATGGTGATTTAGGTTTGAATGAAAAAGAAAGAACTACTGCCGAAACAACTAGTAATTATAATTATCTCATTAGGCTATTTCGCAAGAAAAAAGGTGTTTTTACCGAATTTATTCCAGCGGTACCCTATTCGGGTTATTTTCCTCGCTTAAAAGCTGATGGCAAAACTGGTCCGATAGAAGGGACACTTGATTATTCAATGGAGTTTCCTCACCCATTTACGCCTCCTAAAGATTCACTAAAATTTCAAGTAATCATTAAAGATAGAGCAGGGAATGTGAGTAATACCGCAGAGTCAGATGTGATTGTATTGAATGAATTTTAAAGAGATTGGGGTAGTATAGGAAGATATTTATTCCTAACTACCCCAAAAATTTATAAAAGTGTTGCACCTGTTCCGTTTACTTTCGGGAAAACAGGTTTGCCTTTGTCAAGATATACTCCCGTTGCAGGGTCATTGGCAATTAAAATCGAACCATCCATATCTACATAATCAAGTAAAGGTGCTAGCTGCCCGATTGCTGAAATACCCACACTTGTTTCCGTCATACAGCCACACATAACTTTCAATCCCAAGCTTTTTGCTTCTGAAATCATGCGTAATGCGGGTGTAATTCCACCACACTTGGCCAATTTTACGTTTACACCATGAAATTTACCTACGCATTTTTTTACGTCTTCTTCCACAATGCAGCTTTCATCGGCAATGAGTGGTAAAACCGAACCTTTCATTACTTCTTCCATCTCTACGTAAGCATCTTTGTGCATTGGTTGTTCTATAAATTCTACACCCAACTCTGCAAAAGCTTTCGAGTTTTCAATGGTTTCTTCAATACCCCAGGCACAGTTAGCATCAACTCTAAAAAGAGCATCGGTGTGTTTTCTTAGTTCACGAACTATTTCAACATCATGATTAGTACCCAACTTGATTTTATAAATCGGGAAATCAAACTCTTTCATTTTCTCAACCATTTTTTCAATGGTATCAATTCCGATGGTATAATTAGAATTCGGGGCTTTTGTAGGGTCAAGGCCCCAAATTTCGTATAAGGGTTTACCTTGTTTTTTGCCCCATAAATCCCAAGCTGCCATATCTAATGCACAATGTGCAAAAGGGTCATTTTTTAGATGAGGGTACATAAATGCCCAAAAATCCTCTGGATTTTGAAGGTCGTAGTTTTCGATAATTTCTTGATATTCAGAGAGTTTGTCTCTCATTCCTTCGGCCGTAACTCCATAATAAGGTATTGGAGTTGCTTCACCATAACCACTGAGTTCACCGTCTTGAAGTTCAACGATAAAGGCATCAATATCATCACGTGAGCCGTGAGCAATGGTAAAAGTATGCCGCATTTGCAGCGTGAGAATATGGAATTTTAGTTTCATTTTGATGAAGGTCGTTTGTTTATACCGTGTAATAAAGTTTCTCCTCCTTTCAAAGGAGGGGTGTCAAAGTCCTGATGGAATCGGACTTTGACGGGGTGGTTGTTTAAGTTTTAAAATGCCTTTTAATCTCATTCAAAACCCATTCTATATTTTCAAAAACTTCTTTATTTTCAAATCTTAATACTTTAATGTTGAGTGATTTTAAAAACTCATCACGTTTTTCATCGTGCACGAGTCCGTAGCCTTCAAAGTGTTCTTGTCCATCTAATTCTATGTTTATTTTTTCTGATGGGCAAAAAAAGTCAAGAATGTAAAATTCAATACTGTGTTGTCTTCTAAACTTTCGTCCTTCTAATTGACTATTCTTTTAGTAACTCCATAAAGTTGCCTCAGCCGATGTGGAGTGGTTTCGTAAATGTTTTCTTTGTGGTTTTAAGGACTTTAGATTATTGAGTTGCATAGTTTTTTTCTAAAAAATTACTCCAATGTTCAACCACCCCGTCAAAATTCGACTTCGTCAAAATTTTGCCACCCCTCCTTGAAAAAAGGAGGGGAAATTTTGTTCTCGTATTTTTTACCTTTCAATTTATCTCTCATTATCCTCAAAGATAAAATATCACATATTCACCAACTCATTTCCACGTAGTACAGGCACAACATCATACAAATCACGTTGTAAGCAATAGCTAATATCTTTGTTGATACCTAAGCGTTGCAAACGGCGAATATGCGATGAATTTGCCAAGTATCCAAGCATATCGTCTTTGGCTTGTTGATAGAGTCTCATAGACATAATAGCACTATCTTCGGCCACAAAAAACTCATCTTGTACGGCATCTACTACTGCTCCTGCAAAGAGTGTATCCTCTAAATTGGTTCGCCCTTTCCAGCCTGCACAAAGCACCAATACATCGTAAGGCTGTGTTTTTAGGTATTCTACGATTGCATTGAGATTTAGAAAAGCTCCAACTAAAACCTTTACAGCAGATGTTTTAGCTTTTGAAATCGAATAGGTGCCATTGGTGGTTGTCATGGCAATTTTTTCACCGATTAGCTTTTCATCCATGTAGCTAAAAGGAGAATTATCAAGTTCGAATCCCTCCACTTTTTGGGCGTTTCGTTCCGCCGCGGCAATAAAACCTTTGGCCTGTAATTCTTGACATTCTTCTACGGTTTCAACTGGAATAATGGCTTTTACACCATAAGCAAAGCCTGTAACCATACAAGAAGTTGCACGAAAAATATCAGCAACAATAACAATCGTATTATCAATTTTATGTAGGTGAAGTAAATCGGGAGTTAAACAAACATCAATATTTTTCATCGTAATGCAATATAAAACGGTGTCGTTTCGAATTATGAGATTTTTTGGCAAAGATGCCAAAAAAAGTGTTTAAAATTGACAAGTTTTGCAAAGTTGTCAATTTTTTGTTCAAAACTTCTTCAATTAAGTTCCAAATTCTAAAAAAAATCCTACATTTTTAATCTTTTTTTAAGCAAAATATCGGAATTGTGAAAATCGTATCGTAATTTTGCAGCCGAAAATTAAGAGTACAGCACACGTTTCTTAAAAAATTACATTCAAAACTCATCATAAAGAATTATATGGCATCAGTTAGACCAGACGAAGTTTCGGCTATCCTGCGTGAGCAATTGGCAGGTGCAAGAACCGAAGCCGAACTCGAAGAAGTTGGTACAGTGCTACAAATCGGTGACGGTGTAGCACGTATATACGGTTTATCAAAAGTTCAAGCCGGTGAATTGCTGGCATTTGAAAATGGCTTAAAAGCCTTAGCACTTAACCTCGAAGAAGACAACGTAGGAGCGGTATTGTTAGGTGACTCGGCAGGTATCAAAGAAGGTGCAACAGTAAAACGTACAGGTGAAATCGCCTCTGTAAAAGTAGGTGATGGCATCGTAGGCCGTGTTGTAAATACTTTGGCTGAGCCTATCGATGGCAATGGCCCTATTCAAGGAGAAACTTTTGAAATGCCTTTGGAGCGTAAAGCACCAGGCGTTATTTATCGTCAGCCAGTAACTGAGCCTTTACAAACAGGTATCAAAGCTATTGACGCGATGATTCCGATTGGCCGTGGCCAACGTGAGTTGGTTATCGGTGACCGTCAAACTGGTAAGACTGCCGTTTGTATTGACACCATCATTAACCAAAAAGAATTCTACGACAAAGGCGAACCTGTATATTGTATCTACGTAGCTTGTGGTCAAAAAGCTTCTACAATTAAGGCTGTTGAGCAGACATTACGTAAATATGGTGCTATGGATTACACAGTAATCGTAGCAGCGGGTGCTTCTGACCCATCTCCGATGCAGTTCTTTGCTCCGTTTACGGGTGCTGCTATCGGTGAATACTTCCGTGATACAGGCCGTCCAGCATTGGTTATCTACGATGACCTTTCTAAGCAAGCCGTAGCTTACCGTGAAGTATCATTATTGCTTCGTCGTCCACCAGGCCGTGAAGCTTATCCAGGTGACGTATTCTACTTACATAGCCGTTTATTGGAGCGTGCTGCAAAAGTTATCGCTGATGATGCTATTGCAAGTGAAATGAACGATTTACCGCCATCATTGAAATCTAAAGTGAAAGGTGGTGGTTCATTAACAGCCCTTCCAATCATCGAAACACAAGCAGGTGACGTATCTGCTTATATCCCTACAAACGTAATCTCGATTACTGACGGACAAATCTTCTTGGAGTCTAACTTGTTCAATGCAGGTATTCGTCCAGCGATTAACGTAGGTATCTCGGTATCACGCGTAGGTGGTAATGCTCAGATTAAATCAATGAAGAAAGTAGCTGGTACATTGAAACTTGACCAAGCACAGTTCCGTGAATTGGAAGCTTTTGCGAAGTTTGGTTCAGACCTAGATGCTGCTACTCGTTTGACTATCGAGCGTGGACGTCGTAACCAAGAAATCTTAAAGCAAGCTCAATTCTCGCCAGTATCAGTAGGAGAGCAAGTTGCTATTATCTATGCTTCAATCAACGGTGTATTAGACAAAGTACCTGTTGCAAGAGTAAAAGAATTCGAAAACGAATTCGCTTTATTATTGAAGAGCCAAAACCCAGAGGTTATTACAAACCTTGCGGCTGGTAAGTTAGATGATGCTACTACTGACACTATCAAGAAAGTAGGTAAAGAATTAGCAGAGAAATACGCTTAATACAATTAAGAATTGAGAATTAAGAATTAGGAATGTTTTTTAGCATAATTAATTCTTAATTCTACATTCTACATTCTTAATTTAATAAAAAGATGCCTTCATTAAAAGAAGTTAGAAATAGAATTACCTCGGTAAACTCTACAACACAGATTACCAAGGCAATGAAAATGGTATCAGCGGCGAAGCTTCGTCGTGCACAAGATGCCATTACTCAGATGCGTCCGTATGCAACGAAACTCAATGAGTTGATTTCTGCGGTATCGGCTAATACTGAGGTAGGAACAGCGAGTCCATATACTCAAGTTCGCTCTGTTGAGAAGGTTTTAGTAATCGTTGTTACTTCTGATAGAGGACTTTGCGGTGCATTTAATGCAAACGTTGTAAAGGCCACTATGGCTCATATTAACGAAAACTACCCTGCTCAATTAGCTAAAGGTAATGTTGAAATCATGGCTTTGGGTAAAAAAGGTGGTGAAACATTACAAAAGCGTGGCTTCAAGACAAATACCGAGTTTATGGATATTTTCCAACGCTTGAGTTTTGCTACTGCTCGCCAAGCTGCAGAGCAAGCAATGGCAGCTTTTGCAAATGGAAAATATGATGTAGTTGAAATTGTGTTCAACGAATTCAAAAACGTAGCTACGCAGATTATTCGTGTAGAGCAAATGCTTCCTTTAGTTGAGAAAAAAGATGATAACGCTAAAGCTGCTAATACAGATTATATTTTCGAACCATCGGAAGAAGAAATTGTATTAGAATTAATGCCAAAGGCTATCAAAATGCAGTTATTCAAAGCCGTTTTAGAATCAAATGCTTCTGAACACGGTGCTCGTATGACTGCTATGGATAAAGCAACTGATAACGCCAACGAGTTATTACGTAATTTGAAAATCGAATATAACCGTAGTCGCCAAGCTGCCATTACAAAAGAAATTTTGGAAATTGTGGGTGGTGCAGAAGCTTTGAAAGGAAACTAATTATTAGTTCTTATATATCAGAAACGGCGATACATCGAAAGATATATCGCCGTTTTTCTTTTCCTACAGCACAATTCGGAGAATTGTGTTACATTTCTTGAACACTCATCACACCTAAGTTCTCAAATAATTTAGTCCAATAATAAGTAATTGTTGGGTTATTTTCTTTGATAGAACTGGTTGCTTCAAAAGGTAAAATCATCGAAATATCTGGACCATTCAAGGCTAAGTCTTTGTATTTATCGGCATCAGCTTTAGCCCAGCTTTCTGCTTCTGAATTATCTTTTGGTGGTTTAATCTGAAAATCACGCCCACTTTTCACACTTTCAACCATATCACTTAGGTAATATACCTTCACAATCGCTCCCGACTCTGATGCTTTCGCAATGACTGGTAGACTTGCTAAAATATTGGTTTCGCGGTTCGATTCGCTTGTATTTTCAGCATTGAGGCGTGCTAATGCTTGTTTAGAGACAAAAGAACGTTCTTTTCGAATGGAGAGGTCATAGTTAGTTTTGATAGCCTCTAAATCGGTTGCATTGACTCCCTCTGTATCTTCCATTTCGGTTCGACAAGTAAGCGATAAACAACGTCCTTTAGCGGTATTTTCGTGGATATAATAAATTTCAAATTTATCACCCGATTTCCTCACATTTTCCTCAATGATGCTATTGAGGGCTTGCTGATATTTTTGTGCTACAAAAGGCTTCGATACATCAACACTGGCAGTTTTATCAATAAATACCAATGTATGAATAGCCGGACTGTTGGCAGTATTTTCGGTTTTTTGAGTTTTCTTTTCGCCGCAAGAAGCTAAAAAGACGATAATTAAAGCAATTAGGAAAAAATTAGCTGGCTTTTTCATTGAGGGAAATCATTTAAGTATTTGTAAGTCAGCCTTTTTGGGGCAACTTTTTACAAAAATAAAAAAATCAATATTTCAACTTCAATAGTTTTCTATAAATGGTATCAGCAGGCATATTTTTCTTCCAATAATCATTGCGAATGGTCGCTTTCAAAACTCCTCTGGTAGTTAGCCGCTTTTTGTTTTCTTCATAAGATTCTTCCCAGCCGATAATTTGATGCGGAAAGTTTTTTTCGAAAATAATTCTGAGGTCACGTTTACTCTCTGGATAATGAATATTGTAGTCCATCAGTTCTGTACCTTTAAACGTTGAATCTCCTTTATAAGCTTCAAGTTTAATCTTGCTCATTTCGGGCAATACACGCTTGTGGCGAAGGCGTAAAGAAGTCATACTCGGAATCATCATTACATTGCCAATGGGTAGTTGCTCGGTTTGAGAAAGTCTAATTTTACTCCATAATTCATCTTCAAGCAATGCATAATCAACATGAAAATCATCCGAAACTTCTTCTTCAAAATAAGATTTTCCTAGAACTTGATAGCCATTTTGATGATAGTTTAATTGGGTAAATGTTTGTCCACACCATTCTTGATTCGTGTTTGTCACTTTTAAAGTAGCAGGGTAGGTGTTGGTTTGTACAGGTGTAAAGATTGATGAATACATGGAGTAATCATAGATACCTGTAATGAACTTTTTTAGAAAATTTAGCTTCAAAACTGGGGTTGCTTTTTCACGAGCATCTGATTCGAGCTTTACTTGTTTATCTAGTCTAAAATCTTCAGTTACAAAAACCATTACAGCTTCGCCCACATGTTTTTTTCCGTAGCGAGCCTGTTGTAAATCGTAGCTACTTATTTCGGCTTGATTATTAAACCAGTATTTTCTGAACTCTTGAGTATCAGAGAGCTGAAGATTTTTCTGTTCGTTTTTGTTTTGGCATGAAGTGAGTGTAAATAATAGGCAAATAGCAGTGATGAGGTATTTCATTTTTTGGTTTTTGATTCAAATAATCATTCAAAATTAGTGAAATTGTGTGGAAATTTTATAGTGTTATAGTGTTAATGATTCGTTATGGCTTCATTTAGATATATAGGTAAAAGTTTTGTTCGTTTCTTGTTTATTTTTTCCCTTTCCAACTAATCAAAAATACGCCGATAAGTACAAAAACAGTTCCTATAATTTGTTCAAGCCAAATCGTTTCGCCTAAAAACGTTGTGGCTAGCACAATCGTAAAAATGGGTCCGATGCTAGCAATGATGGAAGCGTTTCCTGAGCCAACTCTTTTGATTCCTTCCGATAACATAAAAGTTGGTAAAACCGTTGAGAAAACGGCCATTGACAACGAAATGGTATAAACAGGAATAGGAAAATTTAAAATATTTAATTGATTAACGGTATAGCAGTGAATAAGGGTAGGAACAAAAGCTGATAAAATAACCCAAGAGGTAAAACGAGTTGTACCAAGCTTAGCGATAAGCCCATCGCTACTGATTAAGTAAAACGCATAAGTAAAACCACTTAAAATTACCCAAAAAGCTCCTAGCCAAATATCTTTTTGTTGGTGAGCATCGAAGTTCTTTAAAAAAGCAATGAAGATACCGAAATAAGTAATACCCAAAGCCAACCATTGCAAAGGAGTAATCTTCTTTTTGAAAATGATAGCACTCAAGATTAAGACAAAAGTAGGATAGACAAAAAGCAAGATTCGCTCTAAACTAGCGGTAATATAATTCAGCCCTAAAAGGTTAAAGTAAGCCGAAATATAGTATCCAATAAACCCAACCCCAAATAACTTAAGCCAAGTGCTGGTAGATACTTTTGGGTGTGCCTCTTCTTTGAAGCGTTTTCTTAAGATAGTAAAAATATAGAAAGGAGCAGCAAATATAAATCGGAGGGAAAGTAGGGAGATGGTATCTACCCCATATTGGTAGGCCGATTTGATGAAAATACCTTTTAAAGCAAAACCAAACGCAGCTCCAAAAACCAATAAAGCTCCTAACCAATAATTTGAGCGTTTGGGCATAAAAAATAACGGAATCTCAACCAGAAAAAAGAATGAATATGATAGATTTGCTAATACAAAGTACGGTGAAAAAAAAGGATATTCTTTAAAATCAATAAATTTGCATAAATTCTGTTAGAAAAGTTAAATTTTTTATTGTTATTATTAAAAATTTTAAGCTAATTCAACCTTGTGTTTTAATAAATTAGATATTCAACATGGCAACAACCAAAGCAAAATTAAAGAAAGCATCAGAAGAAACTATTAGTATTAAGCCGCGTGAACAAAAGAAGCCAATGTTGATGGAGATTGCTTGGGAGGTATGTAACCAAGTTGGTGGAATTTATACAGTAATTCGCTCGAAAGTACCTTCAATGGTTGAGGAGTGGGGCGAAAATTACTGTCTCGTTGGCCCGTACTTCCCTAATACGGCAATGATTGAGTTTGAACCAATTGCAGACCTCGATGAATCGCCTTTTGGGAAAGTTGTAAAAAAAATGAAAGAAATGGGCTTTGATGCCCATTATGGCCGTTGGCTGGTTACGGGCAAACCCAAAATTGTTTTGCTCGATTTCAAGTCAATTTTGAATGATACCAACGATTTAAAGTTTAAACTTTGGGAAAGACATCAAATTTCAACTTTAAATGCTGAGCCATTGGTTGACCAAGTGATTGCTCTAGGTGAGATGATTAGGGTTTTCTTGACCGAATTTGGTGAAGCTTTTGGGAGCAAAAACGAGGTTGTGGCTCATTTTCATGAGTGGATGGTTGCCACTGCTTTGATAGATATTCGCACTGATAATGTGCCAATTTCGACCGTATTTACTACACATGCCACCATGTTGGGGCGTTATATCGCTGGAAATGAGCCTGATTTCTACGAAAAACTATCAGGATATGATTGGGAACAAGAAGCACGCCATTATGGAATAGAAGCACAAGCGAAAATTGAACGTTTAGCTGCCCAAAAATCGCATGTACTCACTACAGTAAGTGATGTGACAGCTAAAGAATGTGAGGTGTTTTTCGGTCGAACTTGTGATTTGATTCTACCGAATGGTCTGAATGTTACACGTTTTGCAGCTATTCATGAATTCCAGAATCTTCACTTGAAATATAAAGAAAAAATCCATCAATTTGTGATGGGGCACTTCTTCCAAAGTTATTCTTGGGATTTAGATAATACACTCTACTTCTTTACTTCAGGCCGCTACGAATTTAGAAACAAAGGATATGACCTTACACTTGAAGCTCTCAAACGTTTGAACTTCAAACTTGTTCAGGCAGGTATTGATACGACAATCGTGATGTTTATCATTACTAAAAACCCTGTTCATTCGATAGACCCAGAGGTGCTGCAGTCGAGGGCTGTAATGGAAGAGATTCGACAAACCTGTGAGGCTATGGAAAAACAAATTGGAGAACATCTATTCCATGCCTCGGCATCAAACGATGACCCAAATCTTCCTGACTTAAATCAGTTTGTTGATGAATATTGGAGATTACGTTTACGCCGCACAATTCAAACTTGGAAGACCAAAAAACTTCCTCATACGGTGACGCACCTTTTGAAGCAACCCGATGATATTACCAATTATTTGAAGGAAACCAATTTACTTAACCACGAACAAGACCGCGTAAAATTTGTGTATCACCCAGATTTTATTTCTCCTACCAACCCACTTTTTGGAATGGAATACAGCCAGTTTGTGCGTGGATGCCATTTGGGCATTTTCCCGAGTTATTATGAACCTTGGGGATATACGCCGCTAGAGTGTGTTGTAAGAGGAATTCCTACTGTAACGAGTGATTTATCAGGCTTTGGCGATTTCATTATGCAACTCATGAAAGATTTCGAAAACGTAGGGGTATATGTGGTTAATCGTAAGCGTAAAAACTTTGATAAAGCCGCCGACCAACTAGCCGAAATTCTCTTTAAGTTCGTAACAATGAACCGACGTGACCGCATCATGCAGCGTAATAGAGTAGAGAATATCTCAGAAGTATTTGATTGGACAAATCTACGTTCGTACTACGATACTGCTCACGATTTAGCCCTGAAACGTAAGGGTATAACACGTATATAGTTTTCAAAATATACAATTATTGATGATACTTTTAAACACATAAGATTTTGTATATCAATATCTTATGTGTTTTTTTATGGGTGACTATCATGAAATAGCACAATTTTGATTAATTTTGCCAACTCACCTTAAAAGTTTTCTATAACCTTAATGATTCTAAGTATTATTTTAGCCTATTTAATGGGCTCGATTCCCACAGCAGTTTGGTATGGTAGGATTTTTCACGGTATTGATGTTCGCGAACATGGAAGTGGAAATGCTGGGGCAACCAACTCTCTTCGTACACTTGGCAAAAAAGCAGGTATCATTGTTCTGATTGTCGATTTCCTCAAAGGTTTTTTAGCTGTAAAAGCTGCTGGTTTGTTTATGTCAGATACTACTCAGTATCTATATTTACTTATGGGCTTAGCCGTGATTATGGGGCATATTTTTCCAATTTTTGCCCAATTTAAAGGTGGAAAAGGCGTGGCTACTTCAATGGGGGTTTTGGTTGCTACTTTTCCTTGGGCTGCTTTAGGTTGCTTTTTAGTATTTTTAGTAATAGTACTTGCTACAAAATATGTATCCTTAGGTTCAATTTTAGGCGGATTAGCTTTCCCTATTCAATTGATGTTCAATTTATGGAATGATAATGCCGATAATTACGCCATTGGCTTTGCTTGGGTGGTTTTCTTAATCTTAACTATCATGCATCGCCAAAATATCAGTCGCCTAATAAACGGTACTGAAAATAAGTTTGGGGCGAAAAAATAAAGCCATAACTTTGTATATGTAGTAAAAGTCCACTGGACAAAATAAATCAATGAACACTTACATCGAACAAAATAAAGATAGGTTCTTAAACGAACTTTTTGATTTCTTACGTATTCCTTCGGTTAGTGCCGACTCAAAGTTTCAGCCCGATATGCTTCGTGCGGCTGAATATATTCAAGAAAAATTATTAGCTGCAGGCCTTGATAAAGCAGAGATTTGTCCGACAGCGGGGCATCCGATTGTATATGCTGAAAAAATGGTAGATGCATCTTTGCCAACAATTTTAATTTACGGACATTACGATGTTCAACCTGCTGACCCTTACGAACTATGGGATTCGCCTCCATTTGAACCAACAATCAAGGTAACTAAAAATCACCCAGACGGAGCTATTTTTGCTCGTGGTTCTTGTGATGATAAAGGACAAATCTATATGCACGTAAAAGCTATCGAAATGATGTTGGCTCAAGGTGGTTTGCCTTGTAATGTAAAGATTATGTTTGAAGGAGAAGAAGAAGTTGGCTCAGAGAATTTGGGTATTTTCGTGAAAGAAAATAAAGAAAAACTTAAGGCCGATTTAATCCTGATTTCTGATACTTCTATCATTGCCAATGATATTCCTTCGGTAGAAACTGGTTTGCGTGGACTTACTTATATGGAAGTTGCCGTAACCGGTCCAAATCGAGATTTACACTCGGGTGTATATGGTGGAGCTGTGGCCAATCCTGTTAATGTTCTTTGCCAGATGATTGCTTCCATGCACGATGCCGATGGCAAAATTACGATTAAAGGATTCTATGATAAAGTAGCAGAGCTGAGCCAAGCTGAGCGTGATGATTTAGAGGCTGCACCTTTTGATTTAGAAGAATACAAAAAAGACCTAGATATTGCCGAAGTTTCGGGTGAAAAAGGCTACACTACACGTGAGCGTGCAAGTATTCGCCCAACACTTGATGTAAATGGTATTTGGGGTGGATATACTGGCGAAGGCTCTAAGACGGTGCTTCCATCGAAAGCATTCGCTAAAATTTCTATGCGTTTAGTGCCTGACCAAGATTGGGAAGAAATAGCAGATTTATTTGAAGCTCATTTTAAAGCAATAGCTCCGCCAACTGTCAAAGTTTCAGTCACTCGTCATCATGGCGGACAACCATACGTTACTCCAACCGATTCAGCGGGTTATAAGGCAGCTATGTTGGCTATGGAAGAAGCTTTCGGTAAGAAACCAGTTCCAACAAGAGGGGGTGGAAGTATTCCAATCGTGGCATTATTTGAGCAAGAATTAGGTCTGAAATCAATTCTTTTTGGATTTGGCTTAGATTCAGATGCCCTACATTCGCCCAACGAACATTACGGATTGTTTAATTTCTTTAAAGGAATCGAAACCATTCCGCTGTTTTTCAAGCATTATGCCGAATTGATGAAGTAAAAAGGAGAAAAGTATGTTTAAAATCCAATTACTTTTAATCTTATTGATTCCTGCTCAAATGTTTGGACAATATGAATTTAAGATAGATGGTCAAAATTATAATATTCCCAGTAGTGTGACTAAAAAAAAGCATATTGCTTTTGAAAATGAATGCTATCAACCAATTTATAAATTTAAAGAAAACGAAAAAGTTGCAAGCATTGGAGCTGGTTGGGGTATAAATGAAATTATATATTCATTAGAGTCTCCCAAACTTTACTTTTACCTTGAAGATATCAATGCTCAGTTTTTGAACGTCAGCTTATTAGAAAAAGAAATTTTCTTGCTTCAGAATAGCTACGGAAAACAAACAAAATCAGAGTTTAGGATTTATATAGGAGATAGCATTTCAACCAAGCTACCTAAAATATTATTTGATAAAATTTTGATTGAAAACTCTTTACATGAATTCTCGAACTCCTATGAAATGTTGTGTGATATTGAACAAAAACTTTCAAATAATGGGAGCCTATTTGTTTCTGAGTATATTTCGAGCAAACCTAACAAAAGGCATAAAGGGTGTGGAAAACCAATGTTTTTAGAGCCAGAGTTAATAAATTTATTTACCAAACATAACCTTATACTTTTTAAAAAATACCAGCCATATCTTAAAAAAGAAGATTTTATTGTTTTTGAATTTAGAAAGAAAATATAAAAAAAGGAGATAGTTTTAGTGATAAACATCGACCCCAAATTCATAAATGACAAACCCGTTTTTAGTATAATTAAAAGTAAATATTAAAACAGATTTTAATTAGCTTGGAATGGTTATATTGGTGCTTTTTTTCTTTTTTCATAAGGAAAAAAATTAGGTGTTTTAAAGAATAGACAGACATAGACACAAGCTTTTCGCTCAAAGATAGATATGTTTGCAAAGACTCTTATAAAGTCTCTTGGTTCTATATAATTATATTAACACAATATGGAAAAACGATTCAATCAGTCGGTTTTTGAAGAACTAAAAAGCCTTTTGCAAGACCGTGTAACGAGCGAAACAAACATCCGAAACGAACACGGTGTCGGATTTAGTTATCATGCTTGTACGCCACCTGACTGTGTTGTTTTTCCTAAAAATACTCAAGAAGTTGCCGAAATCGTAAAGGTTTGTGCCAAACATAATACTCCGATTATTCCTTTTGGTGCAGGCACTTCAGTTGAAGGCCACATTTTAGCCATCGAAGGAGGAGTTTGTATTGATTTAAGCAAAATGAATCATATCATCGAAATCAATACTGCTGATATGTACGTAACGGTTGAGTCGGGAGTCACCCGTAATCAGATTGACGAAGCCTTAGAAGGAAGTGGTTTTTTCTTTCCAATTGGGCCAGGTGTAAATGCTACTTTGGGTGGAATGGCCAGTACGAGGGCTTCGGGCACTAATGCGGTGCGTTACGGAACTATGAAAGATAATGTCCTAACGCTCAAAGCGGTTTTACCCAATGGAGAAATTATTCAGACAGGTAGTAAGGCAAAAAAATCATCGGCAGGATATGATCTTACTCGTTTGCTGGTTGGAGCCGAAGGCACGTTGGGCATAATTACCGAACTAACCCTTAAATTACACAGCTATCCAGAAGCTATTTATGCGGCTGTATGTTCTTTCCCAAGCGTAGAAATGGCCGTTAATTCAGCCATTAAAACAATTCAAAAGGGAATTTCGATTTCGAAAATAGAATTGCTTGACGATGCAATGATGCGTGCGATTAACCTATACTCTGCCTTAGAATATGCAGAAAAACCAACTCTTTTCTTAGAATTTGCGGGTTCGGAAATAGAATTAAAAGAACAGATAAGGAAAGTTGAAGAAATTGCAAAGCAGCACGGAGTTATGGAGTTTTTGTGGGAAACCAGCGAACAAAATCGAAAGAAACTTTGGCGAGCTCGAACCGATGCTGCTCCTGCATCGGTTGCACTACGAGAAGGAGGTAAATTGATGTCAACGGATGTTTGCGTGCCGATTTCTAAATTAGCAAAGTGTATTGTTGATACACAGATAGATATTAAAAATAGTGATATTTTAGCCCCTATTTTAGGGCACGTAGGAGATGGTAATTTTCACCTAACAATTGTTGTTTCAGCCGATGATGCTGATGAATTTGAAAGAGCAAAAGCCCTAAACGAACGATTGGTAACGAGAGCTCTTGAAATGGGTGGAACATGCACAGGCGAACATGGGATTGGCGTCGGGAAACTTCATTACATGAAAGCCGAACATGGTGAAGCACTTAACCTTATGTGGACGATTAAGAAGGCAATAGACCCTCAAAATATCATGAATCCTGGCAAATTATTACCCAAAATAAATCATTAGAGGTAGCATAAATAAGGAGTTTCATCAATTATGTTTTTTGAAAAAGGATAATTCTTTACTTTTGAACAAATTCATCCACTATTTTATAAAATCTAAAATTAGAAGCGAACAAAACTATGTCACTTGGCTTAGAAAAATTAGCAACCGAATCTTCATCTCATTATGATAATCTTGAGAAAATGTCGGTTCGAGAATTACTCGAAGGAATCAATAATGAAGATAAAACCGTGCCCTATGCAGTAGAAAAGTGCATTCCTCAGATTGAGGCATTGGTGAATCAGATTGTACCTCGAATGAAGGCTGGAGGACGTTTGTTTTATATTGGTGCGGGCACAAGTGGCCGTTTGGGTGTAGTAGATGCTTCAGAATGCCCGCCTACCTTCGGAGTTCCGTTTGGAATGGTGGTCGGAATAATGGCCGGTGGAGATAAAGCAATCAGAAAAGCCGTTGAAAATGCGGAGGATGATATAGAACAAGCTTGGAAAGATTTAGAAGAATACGAAATCAATACCAACGATTGTTTAGTAGGCATTGCTGCGTCGGGTCGCACACCTTATGTAGTAGGGGGTTTACGCACCGCTCGCCAAAACGGAATTCTTACTGGTTGTGTTGTTTGTAATGCAGGAAGTGCAGTTGCGGCTGAGGCAGAATACCCAGTAGAAGCAGTAGTGGGGCCTGAATTCGTAACGGGCAGTACGAGAATGAAGTCTGGAACGGCCCAGAAATTGGTCTTAAATATGATTTCTACCTCCGTAATGATTCAATTAGGGCGAGTAAAAGGGAATAAAATGGTTGATATGCAGCTAACCAATCATAAATTAGTTGAGCGTGGTATCCGAATGGTCATGAATGAATTAAATATTCCCTACGAAGAAGCAAGTGACCTCCTTCATACTTATGGCAGCGTAAGAAATGCCGTTGATAATTATAGAAAATAGTTCAGAACGATATTTTAGAAAAGAAGATAAGTAGAAAAATCTATATTCTTCATTTACATTCTTCATTATTTCATGTGGGATTGGTTTTCGATAGATTGGTTAAGCTGGCAAACCCTGCGTTCGTTCGTTTGGGCTGAAAAACTCTATCTTTATAGTATCGTTGGAGTGCCATTTCTATTTTTATTTCGTTGGCTTTTTTATACTCGGGGTCAACAAAAATTAGGGCTTTCACTGACTAGCTATCAATTACGCACGAGTTGGATTAGTTATCTCCGTTTTATTCCACCGGTATTTTTCTCGCTTGGTGTTATTTGTGTCTTGCTTTCTTTGGCTCGCCCCCAACGTGTGCGTGAAAGTAAAGAACAGTTTTCCGAAGGAATTGATATCATGCTGGCCATGGATATTTCAGAGTCGATGTTGGCGAATGATTTAAAACCTAATCGACTGGAAGCAGCCAAAAATGTTGCCCACGAATTTATTAAAGGTCGTTTTCAAGACCGTATCGGATTGGTTGTTTTTGCAGGAGAAGCTTTTTCGATGTCTCCACTCACAACTGATTATGAAATGCTCAACGAATATTTAGAAGAAATAAATAGCAATCTTATTAAAACTACTGGAACCGCCATTGGTAGTGCATTGGCTACTTGTATCAATCGACTCAGAGAAGTGCCAAGTAAAAGTAAAGTAGCTATTTTGTTGAGCGATGGAGATAATACCGCTGGTACGCTCGACCCACTTACCGCTACTGATTTAGCAAAATCTTTTGGTATAAAGGTGTACACAATTGCCGTTGGAGGTAATGATGGCGAAGTTAAAGTTGATGAAAATACACTTCGTGAAATCGCCAGAGAAGGTAATGGAAAATTTTTTAGAGCTACTGATAATCAGACACTTAAGCAGATTTTTGAGCAAATTAATAGCCTCGAAAAAGTAAAAATCAAAGATAATGTTTATCGTGATGTAGAAGATTTTTACTATATCTATCTCAACTGGGCGGTTGTTTTTCTACTGACTGCTTTTTTCTTTAAAAACACATTCATTGGCAATATTTTGGAAGATTGATTCGAAGAATTCAACTTTAAATGCTATCTCTTGTAAAGTTTTTTCTTTCAATAAGAAATGTATCCATATCCATCTAATTCATCAAAACCATGTCTAACAAACGAAAAATCATTTATGCTACGTTGCTAATTGTGGCAATTGGGCTTATTTATGCTGGAAATTATGCCATTCAATATGCTTACATAGGTTCTTCTTATAATGCCAAAACAGTATGTTCTTGTATGTTTGTTTCTGGGCGTGATTTAGAAAATATCAAAGCAGAAGAACTCTATGCTGTGCCATTTGCCACAGTAGAAGTTGATGAAGTAAATAAAGCCGTAACCGCTAATATTTATGGCTTGGCTCAAACCAAGGCCATTTACAGAAAAGGGCTTGGATGTACACTTGTGAATGAACTAACCGAAGAAGAAATCAAAAAACAACCATCAGTTCCTTTAGCCGATACACTTACCGAGAAACTAACAACAATATCAGATTTTGCAGGAATAGATAAAGTATCTTTAGATAAAACTATCAATGAAGCTTTTCAAGAAAAAGACCCTCAGAATATTATTCGTACACGAGCAGTGGTTGTACTGCATAATGGACAAATTTTAGCAGAAAGATATGCCACCAATATTAAGCCCGAAACACCGCTTTTGGGTTGGTCGATGACCAAAAGTGTAACTAGTGCCATGATTGGACTTTTGGTAAAAGATGGAAAATTGGATATCAAAAAGCCAGCTCCAATATCGGAATGGCAAAACGATGAGCGAAAGAAAATTACCATCGACCACCTTCTTCGTATGAGTAGTGGACTTGGTTTTGAAGAAAACTATGCCGCACCAAGCGATGCTACCCGAATGTTATTTCGTAAAAAAGGAGCAGGTGCTTACGCTTTGCAAAGTAAAGCCGCTGCCGAACCCGATAAAATATGGTCGTATTCAAGTGGAACAAGTAATATTTTGCAAGAAATTATTCGACGCCAGTTTGCTTCTCACGCCAATTATTTGGCTTTCCCATATCAACGATTATTTCATAAAATTGGAATGAAAAGTGCCGTTTTGGAACCAGATGCTATAGGAACTTTTGTCGGTTCTTCGTTTATGTACGCCACTGCTCGTGATTGGGCAAAATTTGGTCAATTATATCTTCAAGATGGTATTTGGAATGGCGAACGTCTCTTGCCAGAAGGTTGGGTGAAATATTCCTCTACCGAAACTGCACATTCAGATGGTAAATACGCAGCACATTTCTGGCTTGACCATCAAGATAAAACTTTCCCACAAGATGCTTTTATGGCTTTAGGATTTGAAGGGCAGTCGGTAACAGTTGTGCCGTCGAAGAATTTAGTAATTGTGCGTTTGGGATGCACACCGAAAGATAATTTTAATCTTTCTGCTTTAGTGAAAGGTGTTGTAGCAGCAGTGAAGTGATGGTTTTAAATTTTATAAACTAAATCGTAGAGACGTTTCATGAAACGTCTCTACGGTATATTTTATTAAACCAAATCACCGTATAAATCAAACTCTTCGGCATTGTTGATTTTTACATTGGCAAAATCTCCCATTCGCACATATTGTGAAGCAGGAATCAACACTTCGTTATCAACTTCTGGAGAATCGAACTCTGTTCTTCCAATAAAATATCCTCCTTCTTTTCTATCAAATAAAACTTTATAAGTATTTCCAATTTTAGCTTGATTTAATTCAGCCGAAATCCCTTGTTGGAGCTCCATGATAATATCAGTTCGCTCTTGTTTTACTTCGGCTGGAATATCATCAGGCATTGAGAATGAATGGGTATCTTCTTCATGTGAATACTGAAAAACACCCAAACGCTCGAAACGCATTTTCTCTACGAAATGATACATTTCTTCAAAATGTTCTTCTGTTTCTCCGGGATGACCAGCAATGAGAGTTGTACGAATGGCAATATCTGGAATTTTCTCGCGAATAGAATTAATTAAAGCTTCAGTTTTTGGACGGTCGATGCCACGACGCATAATCTTAAGCATTTCTGAAGAGCCATGTTGAAGCGGCATATCGAGGTATTTACAGATATTCGAACGATTCTTCATCACATCAAGCACATCCATCGGAAAACCTGAAGGATAAGCATATTGTAGGCGAATCCAATCAATTCCTTCTACATCAGAAAGTTTATCAAGAAGCTCTGCTAAATTACGTTTTTTGTAAATATCTAAACCGTAGTAAGTAAGGTCTTGGGCAATCAAAATTAGCTCTTTAGTGCCTTTTTTAGCCAAATTTTGAGCTTGTAAAACTAGCTCATCCATTGGGCGACTTACGTGCCCTCCACGCATAAGCGGAATCGCACAGAAACTACAAGGACGGTCGCAACCTTCGGCAATTTTTAAGTAAGCAAAATGTGCAGGCGTGGTAAGTAGGCGTTCTCCGACTAATTCTTGCTTATAATCTGCTTTTAGTGTTTTAAGCATTCTTGGCAGCTCATTTGTGCCAAACCACGCGTCAACCGTTGGAATTTCAACTGAAAGTTCATCTTTATAACGATGTGATAAACAGCCTGTTACATAAACTTTATCTACAATTCCAGCATCTTTGGCATCAACGTATCGAAGAATCGTATCAATAGATTCTTGCTTAGCATTATCAATAAAACCACAAGTATTAATGATAACTATATTGGCATCGTCCTTTTTTGATTCATGCTCTACCTTCATCCCATTGCCTTTGAGTTGGGTATAAAGCACTTCTGAGTCAACAAGGTTTTTCGAACAACCAAGCGTAACGATATTGATTTTATTTTTTACTGTTCCTTTTGTTTTCATTTTTCTTTCCAAACAATTCTGGAGAGCAGCATGCCGCCCGATTGTTTTACGTAATTTTTTTTGCAAAGTTCGGTAAAAATACCTTGTTTTCCTATTAGAATAGATGGCTTTGGGTAGTTTTGCTAAGATTTTGCTCAATCACATTAATTGAAATTGCGTTAATAATGAATTATCAGGGAAAATGAATCGCTCGAAAGAAATACCAAAACTCAATCCTTCACAGTTTGATAATTATTTATTTGGAAGTTGGAAACCTAAAGTCTCTGATTTGTACGAGCAATTTCATATTGAGCGAATTGAAAATTATAAATCTTTCCTAAAACTCCCTGTTTTACCGCACCGACGTTCGGTGTATTTTTTCCTTTTTGTAACCAAAGGTTTTGCTATCAGAAGCAAAGGATTGACCGAATATAAAGTAGAAGCTAATACTTTTTTTGGTTTATCTTCAGACCAAATTACATCGCTCGAAGCCATTTCTGATGATGTTGAGGGTTTCTATTGTCATTTTCAGCCAGAGTTTTTTAATCAATCGCTGCTCAATATCGACCTCGAAAATGATTTTCCTTTTTTTCAAATTACTTCCGAGCCACTAATTCAATTAATTGATAATCAGAGGATTATTGATTTATTAGAAATCCTGATTTCCGAAAAACTACGTAATGAAGCCAATCGTGCTGAAATAATTGCTTTGTACTTAACAGCATTTTTGAAAGAAATAAAAGAATTTTATTCACAAACTCGAAAATCGCTCAATAATGCCGCTTCGAATCTGACCCAACGCTATAAAAGTTTACTTTCAGAAAATATCTACGATAAAAAGACTGTAACTGAGTTTGCCGAAATGTTAGCAGTTTCACCCAATCATTTACATAAATGTGTAAAGACAACCACAGGGAAATCGGCTCATGAATTGCTCGAAGAAATGCGGATTTTGGAAGCAAAAGTATTACTCAAACAAACCCCTTTACGAATCGCCGACATTGCTTTTAAAATTGGAGGCTTCGAACCAAGCGATTTTTCGAGATTCTTCAAATCTAAGACAGGAATTTCGCCAAAAGAATATCGAAATCTACAATCTTGATTGAAATTGCATATAATTAATAGCCTTTTACCTATTTTGATTTCTTTTTATTGTTCAATTTTGTATTGAAATAAAACAATTCATTTTTGTCTAAATCAATGCAAGAACTCACTTCGCCAACCGAATCAATCAAATTAGAAATTCGTGATGAAATACTTTTAATTGCCATCAATCGACCGCAGAAGCGTAATGCTTTCAATGATGATTTGGTTTTAGGCATCGAAAAAGTATTCGAAAATATTCCTTCCAATATTCGTTGTGCCATTATTTATGGTTTAGGGCAGCATTTCTCGTCTGGTCTCGACCTTTCAGAACTTCGTGAACGAGATGCTGTGCAAGGGCTTTATCATTCAAGAATGTGGCATCGTGCTTTAGATAAAGTGCAGTTTGGGCCTGTTCCTGTAGTAGCTGTTTTGCACGGAGCTGTTGTGGGCGGTGGACTTGAGTTAGCTTCAGCTTGCCATATTAGAGTTTCAGAGTCAAGTACGTTTTATGCTTTACCAGAAGGACAAAGAGGAATTTTTGTGGGCGGAGGAGCTTCGGTTCGTGTACCAAAATTGATTGGAATGGCTCGCATGATGGATATGATGTTTACGGGAAGAGTATATAAAGCCGAAGAAGGCGAACGCATTGGTCTTGCTCAATATTTGGTAGAAGAAGGGCAAGGACTCGAAAAAGGTATTGAATTAGCCAAGAAAATTTCGGGTAATGCAGGCATGACCAATTATGCATTGATGCACGTCTTGCCCAAAATTGTAGATTCGGGTCAGAGCGAAGGTTTGATGATGGAAAGTTTAATCGCAGCAATTTCGGCCGATGCCCCCGAAGCCAAGAAAAGATTGACCGATTTCTTGGAAGGAAGAGCTAAGAAAGTTGGAGAGTGATTTATTTCTGGCATAAAACTTTAGAATAAAAATGTATAAAAATACCTCATTCGGCCCTACTAAAACTTATAAAAAACAGCTCGAAAACGGCATTGTTCATTTTGGAAATCAGCAGACATTAGCGGATTTTCCAATAAAAATTACTGATAAATTGCTGCAATGGGCTGAAATAAAACCTAACCATACTTTTATTGGTAGAAGAGACCCACTTACGAGAGATTGGGTTAATTTATCTTATCACGAAACCCTAGAAAAGGTAAAAAATATTGCTCAATATTTGCTAAATCTTGAGTTTTCGCCCGATGAAACAGTTGTGATTCTTTCAGAAAATAGCCTCGAACATGCACTTTTAGTGTTGGCTTCGGTGCATATAGGTATTACTTATACGCCTATTTCGCCACCTTATTCGTTGGTTTCTGATGATTTTGGTAAGCTCAAACATTGCCTCGAACTCATGACTCCGAAGGTGATTTTTGCCCAAAGTGGCAAGGTATATCATAAAGCCATTGAGTTATCAAAGTCACTTTTCCCAGATGCTGTAATTATTACGGCTGATGGGATAATCGGTACTCATTTTGAAGAAATGCTTCAAGTAAAAGCAACAGCAGATGTAGAAGAAGCTGCTTCTAAAGTAAATGCCGATACGATTGCTAAAGTTTTGTTTACTTCTGGCTCAACGGGTTTACCAAAAGGTGTGATGAATCATCAAGGAATGTGGTGTGCGAATCTACAACAAATTACGCAAGTGCTGCCGTTTATGCAGGAGCAGCCGCCCATTTTTATTGATTGGTTACCGTGGAATCATACTTTTGGAAGTAACCATAATTTTGGTTTGGCACTTTATAATGGTGGAACAATTCTGATTGATGATGGTAAACCAACGCCCAAAGGTATCGAAGAAACTGTACAGAATTTAAGAGAAATTTCTCCAACGGCTTATTTTAATGTGCCCAAAGGTTTTGAAATGCTCATTCCGTATCTTGAAAATGAACCAACTTTGCGAGAAAACTTCTTTCGAAATCTAAATATATTGTTTTATGCTGGAGCGAGCTTGGCTCAACCCGTTTGGAACCGATTAGAAGAATTAGCCCTTGAAACCATCGGCGTGAAAATTCCAATAATTACGGGTTTAGGTTGTACGGAGTCTGGACCTTCCGCGATGTTTGCGAATTGGGGAGGTGCATTTTCTGGACTTTTAGGTGTACCTGTGGCGGGAATGGACGTAAAACTTGTACCCGATGGCGATAAAGTGGAAGCCCGTTATAGAGCTTCGAATGTAACCAAAGGTTATTGGCGAAACCCCGAAGCAACGACAGCCGCATTCGATGAAGATGGCTATTATAAAACGGGAGATGCGGTGAAGTTTTTAGATGAAAATAACCCTGATAAAGGTTTGGTTTTTGATGGGCGAATAGCTGAAGATTTCAAACTTTCTACGGGTACTTGGGTGAATGTTGGGGTGCTGAAAGCAAAAGTTATTTCTACGGGTTCACCTATTATTCAAGATGTTGTTTTGGCTGGTTTAGATAAAGAGTATATTGGTGCAATTTTATTTTTAAATGCTGATGCTTGTAGAAAATTAGCTAATTTGGAATCCGAAATATCAAATAAAGAAGCTTTTCAACACGATTCGGTCAAGGCATTTATTAATAATTGGCTCGAGGAGTTTAATAAAACCTCAACAGGGAGTTCGACGGCCATTAGAAAGTATGTGATAGCCTTCGACCCACCATCAATAGATTTAGGAGAAATAACTGATAAAGGTTCATTGAATCAACGAGCAGTTTTAAAGCATAGAGCTGATTTGGTAAATGAAATGTATTAAGTCGTTTGAAAATCTTACCGCAGACTTAGCAGAATATAGTTTGAATATTATCTTACATTAGAAATTGACCCTATATAATTCCGAATACAAAATGATTGATATTAACAAAGTAATCGCCATAGATGTACATACCCACGCAGAGGTTTCGTGCTGCCAACCACATGATGATTTTCGTCCTGAATTAGATGAAGCATTTGCCAAATACTTCAAATCAGATAAACGCCCAACTATTCAAGAAACGGCTGATTTTTATCGAGATAATAACTTAGCTTTTGTCATGTTTACGGTTGACTCTGAGCATAATGTGGGTAAACGCCGAATCCCAAACATTGAAGTAGCAGAGGCTGCTCTCAAAAACGATGATGTGATGATTGCCTTTGCGAGTATAGACCCCCACAAAGGACGAATGGGAGCAAGAGAAGCCCGTAATTTGATTGAAAATTACGGTGTTAAAGGCTTCAAATTTCATCCAACTGTGCAAGGGTTTTATCCACAAGATAAAATGGCCTATCATCTTTATGAAGTAATTGCCGAGTATAAATTGCCTATGTTGTTTCATTCGGGACATTCTGGTTTTGGTTCAGGTGTGCGTGGAGGAGGTGGTTTGCGTTTAGAATATTCCAATCCGATGCACCTCGATGATGTAGCCATTGATTTTCCTGATTGTCCGATAATTATTGCTCACCCAAGTTGGCCTTGGCAAGATGAAGCTTTAAGTGTGGCCATGCACAAACCCAATGTTTATATTGATTTGAGCGGCTGGTCGCCGAAATATTTTCCGAAACAATTGGTGCAATACGCCAATACTTTGCTAAAAGATCGTATGCTTTTCGGAACAGACTTTCCATTAATCACGCCCGAAAGATGGATGAAGGATTTTGCAGACGCAGGTTTCAAAGAAGAAGTAAAGCCCTTGATTTTAAAAGAAAACGCAATCAGAATGCTTGGGTTGAAATAAATTTATAGCTTTACACCTCCAATAGAATTTACACTTCAGTAAGTTCTATTTTTTTATACCCTTTCTCTAAATAATGAAAAACAACCTAACCGAACTCTCAAACCGCCCCATGACCTCCTTTCAGTGGCTCATGGTAGCTATTTGTTTTATTCTAAATTTCAATGATGGCATTGATGTACTCATAGTATCGTTTTCAAGTACCGAAATCATCAAAGATTGGGGACTATCGAAAACCGAAATGGGCTATATTTTTAGTGCTGGATTGGCAGGAATGACCTTCGGTGCTTTTTTAATTGCTCCTCAAGCTGACAAATTTGGGAGAAGAAGAATTTTCTTGATTTCTGTTGGAATGATTGCTCTTGGAATGTTGAGTGTGGGCATTTGTCAGCAATATAGCCTAATGCTCCTGTTGAGATTTATTACAGGACTTGGCATTGGTGGAATTTTACCAACGATGGCAGCTACGGCCGCAGAGTTTTCCAATCAAAAATACCGTGATTTTAATGTTGGATTAGTACAAGCAGGTTGGCCGATTGGAGCAATACTTACGGGCTTACTTTGTGCTAAATTTATCCCTATATTTGGATGGCATACCATGTTTCTCGGAGCGGGCTGTGTTTCGTTGCTTATGTGGTTGATGGTTTACTTTTTCATGACCGATTCGCTTGAGTTTATGTTCAATAATCCAAATGCTCATACCCTTGAAGCAGCTAATAAACTACTCATAAAACTTAATCAGCCAAGTTTAGAATCACTTCCGAAAATAGAAAATACTATAGAAAAGGTTGGTGTAAGTGCTTTATTTACAAATACTTATAAAAATTCTACTATAAAAGTTTGGATAGCGGCATTCTTTGGTTTTATGACACTCTACACGCTTATGAGTTGGGTGCCAACGATTGCTAAAGACTCTGGCCTTCCGTTTGAATTAGCTACGTGGGTTGGTATTATGCTCAATATTGGTGCGGCTATTGGTTCGGCATCGGTTGGAGCAATTGGTAGTCAATTTGGCCTTCGCCAAACCATTTTTACCTTTATGTTGGTAGCATTTGTAGTCATGCAAACCTACGCTTTTTCTACCCTTACAACAACCCTAATTTTTATTTTAGTTTTGTTAATTGGCTTCTTTGTACAAGGAGGCTTCAATGGTATTTGGCCTACACTTTCACGTATTTATGAAGCAAAAATCAGAACAACTGGTGTGGGATATACAGTAGGAATTGGCCGAGTTGGAGCAATTTTAGGTCCTTTGGTTTTTGGCTATTTTTCAGACTTAGGTTTAAGTATTCAAGCATTATTTATTGCCTTTTCAATACCTTTACTCATGATGGGCGTGTGTATTTGGGCTATTAGATCAGATAAATTATAAATTTTTGAATATTTTGAGTGTAGAGTTTTTCGAATAATCCGAATTTCTTGTGTTTTAATAATTTAGCTCTTACAGTAATTCTATATTTCAAGAAATTTAAATTCGATTTATTCGTCATTCGGAAAATTCAAATTATTCTAATGATTACTATAAATGAAAGCAGCATTTTTAGAAGAACCCCAAAAAATTGTATTCAAAGAAATTGCAATTCCAGAACCCAATCGAGGCGAAGTACGCGTGAAACTATCAAAAGTGGGCATTTGTGGTTCGGATGTACATTTGTTTTTGGGGCACCGTTTACTCAACAAACCTACGGTTATCGGGCATGAAGGTTTAGGTATCATTGACAAATTAGGGGAAGGAGTAAACAATAGAACAGTGGGCGAAAAAGTGGTTATTGAACCCAATATTGCCTGTAATCATTGTAAACATTGCCTAAATGGCAAAG
Organism: Emticicia sp. MM; assembly: GCF_001649495.1. Classification (NCBI taxonomy): domain Bacteria; kingdom Pseudomonadati; phylum Bacteroidota; class Cytophagia; order Cytophagales; family Leadbetterellaceae; genus Emticicia; species Emticicia sp. MM. The sequence goes on from NZ_LXHX01000119.1 coordinate 88,308, forward strand.
GGTATATTTGCTCCAACAAACGTGTCATTGGTTTACTTGAAAATGGCTGTTTTGCTGAATATGTTTGTGTACCAGCCGATTATTGTTGGGTAGTCCCTGCGGAAATGGACGAACTTGATGCGGTTTGTATCGAACCAATGGCTGTTGGTGTTCATGCTCTATTCACTTCGTCGGCTAAGCCTGGAGATACCATCGCAATTATTGGTTTAGGAGCCATTGGCTTGTTGCTGAATCATTTGGCTTTACGTTTAGGATACAACGTTTTTGTAAGCGAAATCAATCAACAAAAACTACAAATGGCCGTTGAAGAAGGTGCAATTGCCGCCAATGGCGATGCTGATACGCTAAATAAACTTTGGGAGGAAAACGATGTTTCGGCTGTTTTTGAGTGTGCTGGTTCGGCCGCAACCGCATCTTTAGTAGCCGCAGCAGCTCCCCGTGGCTCGGAAATTGTGTTGGTGGGCTTATCAGAAAAGCAAGCAAATTTTACACCGCTTAAGATTGCTCGTGAGGGTATATCTATTTTACCATCAATCATTTATCATCATCCGACCGATTTTAGGCGAGCAATTCAACTAATTCGTAATAAAACAATTCAACCTCATCGAATTATATCAAGTTTTTCTCCATTTCATGACCTGCAAAATGCCCTCGAAAAAGCAGCTATTGGAGCAGAAAGTAAAATAATAATTGAGATTTAAGGATATTTTGAGCCTTTTTCTAATTTCCAAACTTTAAATTGATTGATTTTGCTTACTTTCAGTCTAAAATTGCATATTTTTATCTAAGAAAAATATAGATTTTTGTTGAAAAATTACAATTTACTATTCGAGTTATTGTAAAAAATAGAGACTAATATGAAAGTAATCATTATCGGTGGAGGGATTGGTGGTTTAACAACTGCATTAAGTTTGCATGAAGCAGGTTTTGAAGTAAAGGTTTTTGAATCGGTTAAAGAAATAAAACCGCTTGGCGTGGGTATCAATATACTCCCGCATTGTGTGCGTGTGCTTACAAATCTGGGTTTGCAAGAAAAAATTGCCCAAAATGCCATCGAAACAAGCGATTTAGTTTATTTCAATAGATTTGGCCAACAATTCTGGACAGAACCTCGTGGTCGATTTGCTGGCTATAAATGGCCGCAATTCTCAGTACATCGTGGGGTGTTGCAAATGCTTCTTTTTGATGAGGTTGTTGAGCGAATGGGTGTCGAAACAATTACTAAAAATCATCATTTAAGTCATTTTGAGCAAAACCAACATGAAGTAATTGCCCATTTTATTGATAAAGAAACTGGTGAGAAGATTCATGAAGAAAGAGGCGATATTTTGATTGGGGCTGATGGTATTAATTCAGTTGTGCGTCAGCAATTATATCCTAATGAAGGTCCTCCTGTCTATTCAGAAAATGTGCTTTACCGAGGCACAACCATCATGAAGCCTTTTTTGAATGGAAATTCTATGGCAATGATTGGTAGCTTACGTCAGAAAATGGTGGTTTATCCGATTGGAAAACCCGATGCCGATGGAAATTGCTTGGTAAATTGGGTTGGAAATCTGAAAGAAGGAAAATCTAAACTTACGGCTCGTGATTGGAATCGTGAGGCCGATAAGGCTCGATTAGTTGAAATTTACAAAACTTGGAATTTCGATTGGTTGGATGTGCCAAAAATGATTGATGGTGCAAAGGCAGTCTATGAATTTCCGATGTCGGACCGAAATCCTTTAGATAAATGGACGTTCGGACGGATTACGCTCCTTGGCGATGCTGCTCACCCAATGTATCCAATTGGTTCAAACGGAGCTTCTCAAGCCATTTTAGATGCTGATTGCCTCACAGAATGTTTGAAAAATACAAGTAGTATAGAAGAAGCATTAATCGAATACGATAAGGAAAGAGTACCTGCAACGGCGAAGGTAGTTCTGCAAAATAGAGCCAAAGGCCCCGATGAAATTATGGATATGATGGAAGACTGGTTTCCGAATGGATTTTTGCCCGAAGAAGTACCTCACGATAAATTGGCAGCCGTAATGGATAATTATAAAAAAGTAGCTGGATTTGATATTCAAACATTAAATCAAAAAAAATAGCTAACTTGGCTTGATAATTTTTCCCCTATTTAAACTATGAAACGCTTATTTTTCTTCCTTTCTCTATTTATTTCAATGGAAATTTCCGCTCAAAATGCCCCAGAGGCACCGTCACTTGAGTTTGTTTGTGAATTAAAGGTAAAATTAAAACCGCCTTATGTTGTGGGAGATACTCCTCACGGAATGCGTAGAATCATTCCAATCGTAGGTGGAACTTTTGAAGGGCCGAAGATGAAAGGAGAAATCCTTGATGGTGGAGCCGATTGGCAAATTGTAAGAAAAGATGGTGTAGCAGAATTAGAAGCTCACTATCAAATCAAAACCGATGATGGCGTAATTATTTATATAAAAAATACAGGGATGAGAGTAGCAACGCCCGAAGTGGCAGCTCGCATAGGTAGAGGCGAACAGGTGTCTCCATCAGAGTATTATTTCCGTGCGATTCCCAAATTTGAAGCACCACAGGGTAAATACGAATGGATGAACAATGCTATTTTTGTTTGTAAAGGCATTAGAAATCCTGATAATGTGGCAATTCAAGTTTGGAAATTGAATTGATAGATTAGTAAAAAATGATTTATTCGAAATAAATATTCAACCTTAACAATTATAAGCACATGAATTTAAGCCCCAAGGCTTTTATCGATAAAAACCCGATGACTGCCCTACAATACTCTACCATTATTATCTGTTTTTTGATGAATATGCTTGATGGTATGGATGTATTGGTTATTTCTTACACTGCACCAGCCATTGCCAAAGATTGGGATATTAGTCCCGCTGCACTCGGAACAGTTTTCAGTTCGGGTCTTTTCGGAATGACACTTGGTACACTCTTTTTAGCACCATTTGCCGATAAAATTGGTAGAAAAAATATCATTCTCATTAGCGGTATTATAATGGGTATATGTATTTTTCTTACCTCATACGCTACTTCAATTAGTCATTTATTAATTTATCGTTTTATTAGTGGGCTTGGTATTGGTAGTATGTTGGCGAGTACTGCTTCTTTAGCTTCTGAATATACACCCAACAAAACCCGCGATTTTTGGGTAAGTTTTGTGGTTTCGGGTTATCCAGTTGGAGCAGTTGCATCGGGTTTGGTGGCTGCTAAAGTTATTCCTACCGATGGTTGGCAGTATATGTTTCGCATTGCGGGCATAGCTTCCATGTTTTCAGTACCTCTAATTTTATTGTTTTTGTCCGAATCAATTGATTTTTACTTCCGAGCACAACCTAAAAATGCTCTTGAAAAATTGAATAAGATTTTAACAAAAATGAATATTCCGACAATAGATTCTTTACCCAATGTTGAAAAATTAAAATCAAGGTTACCAGTTGACCAACTGTTGAAATCTGATTTTAAAAAACCAACAATTCAGCTTTGGGCGGCTTTGTTTATGGCATTTGCGGCCTTATACTTCCTTACAAGCTGGATTCCAAAATTAGCTAAAGATGCAGGACTTTCGATGGAATTGGCTATTTATGCGGGTACAATTTTCAATGTTGGAGCATTTTTTGGAATAATTACACAAGGCTATTTTTCGAGCAAATATGGTTTAAAAAAGACATTAGGAGTTATTTTAGTGCTTACAGGAGTCTTAATGGCCTCGTTTGGATTATTTGTTGGCTCTGATGTAGTCCTACTGATTTTTGCACTTTTAGGCTTTGGCATCCAAGGTGGCTTTGTTGGACTCTATGCTCTTTCAGCAAGATTATACCCAACTGAATTCCGCACTACAGGTGTGGGCTGGGCAATGGGAGCAGGCCGTCTAGGCGGAATCGTTGGCCCAGCATTAGCAGGTGTGTTGATTGCTGCGGGTTTAGGAATAGCAACCAATTTCTTAATTTTTGCCTTACCAGCTGCTCTTGCGGGTATTATTACTTCAAGAATCGACTCGAAGGAAATAAGCTGAAAGATGATTTAAACATTCGTATTGCATCCCTTCGGGATTCAAGGTGATTTTCTCGTTTAATAGCTACAATCATATCATCTCTTCGAGATTTAAACGATTTTAATACTCTTGAAAGGATAAATAAGATTATCGCCAAAAATATATCATTTCTTCAAGATTTGAGTCATTTTAATAATCCTGAAAGGATGATAGGATTATAAAAATAGTATTATGTCAAACCGAATCCCGAAGGGACGACATAATTTATCGTCAAAAATAATTGTATTTAGTTCATAAAAATAGTCAAAGAAAATGTCAAATTTCAGAGCCGACCACGTGGGTAGTTTATTAAGAAGCCCAGAAGTGAAAGAAAATCGTAATAAATGGAAATTAGGTCAAATTTCGGCCGAAGAACTAAGGGTGATCGAAGATGCTGCCATTGCAGAAACCGTAAAGAAACTGGAAGCAACGGGCATGAAAGCCATTACAGATGGCGAGTTTCGTCGTGATTATTTCCACCTCGATTTCTTGAAAGAATTGGCAGGAGTGACGGTTACTGGTGGAATCGAAGCAAACCCTAATGCAAAAGTAGCAGAAGATGGTTTTAAACCACCTGTATTGAGTGTAACAGGCAAATTGAAGCACGTAAAAGATATTCAGGTGGCTGATTTTAACTACTTGAAATCAATTGTTACGCAAACACCAAAAGTAACCATTCCTTCGCCAACAATGATTCACTTTCGTGGCGGTCGTAAATCAATTGACATCAACTCATATCCTGATATGGACGTTTTCTTTGCCGATTTAGCCGCCGCTTATCGTGAAGAAATTAATCATTTATATGAGGCTGGTTTGCGTTATTTGCAATTAGATGACACAAACTTAGCTTACTTATGCGATCCTAAAATGCGTGCTGCTGCTGCCGAACGTGGTGAAGACCCAAATGAACTACCACGCACGTATGCTGCCCTTATCAATTCAGTTATTGATAATCGCCCTGCTGATTTAACAGTTGGAATTCACCTTTGCCGTGGAAATTACCGAAGCACTTGGTTTGCTGAAGGTGGTTATGAGCCAGTTGCTGAAATTCTTTTCAACGAAATCAATGTTGACCGTTATTTATTGGAATACGATGATGAGCGTTCGGGCGATTTCGCACCACTTCGCTTTGTGCCGAAAAACAAAAAGGTTGTTTTGGGAATAGTTTCATCGAAAAAACGAGAGCTCGAAAACATTGACGATCTCTGCAAACGCATTGATGAAGCTGCACAATATGCTCCACTCGAAAACCTTTGTGTGAGTCCACAGTGTGGTTTTTCTTCAACACATCACGGAAATGATATGAGCCACGATGACCAATGGCGTAAGCTCGATTTAGTTGTAAATACAGCCCTAAAAGTTTGGGGAGAAGCATAATTTGCAGGTCGAATCTCTAGGGATTCGACCTGCGTACTAACCTATTATTATAAAACTTACTTTCAAAATAAGCGATTAGTTTTTTGGAAATACCTTGAGCTAATAGCTAAAATTACTGACCAAAAGTACCATGAAAAAAATCCTAACTCTGTTATTATTCACGCAGGTAGTTTTTGCTCAAAATATTGCCAAAACCGATACAGGAAGTATTGATGGGGCAAAATACAAAATCCTTTTTCCTGAAAATTGGAAAGGAAAATTGGTGATGTATGCTCACGGATACGAGTTTATGGGTTCGAAGCCAGCACAAAGTCAAAATCCAGATTTCCCGAAGCGAATGGCTCCTTTTTTGGAAAGAGGCTTTGCCGTAGCGGCTTCTGATTATGGCAATCAAGGTTTGGCTTTGGCACGTGGTGTTGATGATACAGAGTCTTTACGTCAATACTTCGTGAAAAAATATGGTCAGCCCGATTCTACTTTCATGACTGGCCACTCAATGGGTGGAGGAATTACGTTAGCCACACTCGAAAATTTCGGAAAAAACTATAACGGAGGCTTACCAATGTGTCCGTTGGCTGGACGAATTTATCTTCAGACTCGCAAAGAATTTGATATGTTTGCCACTTTCAATGGCCTTTTCCCCGGAATTGCTACCTCATTATACGATATTTTTGATAGTTCGAAAGCACCCAAAGAGCCTATGTCGATGCAGGCGGGTTTTCGTAAAGCAGTTGTGATGAAAAAAGCAATCTATGCGAAAGATTCTTTATTGGCTGTAGAATTTGCCAAGCACTTTGATATGAAACCCGATGATTTGGCTTTTGCACTTGTATTTGGCGAAGGGGTTTTGAGAGATATTGCACAAAAAGCGGGCGGAAACCCTTACGATAATACCAATACGGTTTACGGTAGATTTCCGAATAGTCTTTTGGTTAATCAGAAGGCTGAGCGATTGGCTGCCACAGTAAGTCAAAATACGCTGTTCGATAAATATGACCGTACGGGTATCATTGATAAACCTGCTTTGGCTCTTCATACGATTTATGACCAATTAATTCCAGCCGATTTGGCGATTGTTAGTTACGAAAACTTGCTTCAGAAGCAAGGTAAACAGCAATATTTTAGTGTAAAATATACCAATGGACAAGGACATTGTAATTTTACGAATGAACAAACTGGCAAAGCCTTCGATGCTCTTCGCAATTGGGTAAAAACGGGTCAGAAAACCCAAGCTGGTTTTATGGAGTAAGCATTAAAACACAATTCTACTTAATTGAAAATGGCGACTTCGGTTGCCATTTTTTATATCTTTTTAAACTCACTCGGCGAAACGCCCGTTTGTTTTTTGAATAAGCGTGTAAAGTAAGCTGGGTCTTTGAAATTAAGAAAATAGGATACTTCTGAAATAGAGTAATGAGTGTTCAAAAGGTATTTTTTTGCTTCAGCAATGAGGTATTCATGAATAATTTGTAAGGCCGATTTCTTGACAATTGCCTGACAAATTCTATTGAGATGAACAGCCGTTATATTTAATTCTTTTGCATAAGCTTCTACGGATTTTGTTTCGGTGATTGTTTGTTTGATATTCTTCTGAAATGCCTTGAAATAATTGAGCATTCGATTATCAGAAACCGAAATTTCTTGTTTTTCTAAGATACTGAATCGGTAAATCTGAATAAATAAAAGCTGAAATAACAGTTGAATGACATTGCGTTTTTCAGGGTTTTCATCAATTAACTCATTTAAAATTTGTTTTCTATATTGAATGATTGGGTCGAAAGTTGAGTTTTCTTTACCAAAATTCAAAATTTTAAGTTGCATTGTTTCCATCAAGATTTTGGGAGAATTTTTGAAGATATTCTCTAAAAAGGATTCCGAAAAAGTAATGACTTCACCAATTACCTCTGGCTGAAAAACAAATCCATGTACGGTATTCGCTGGAATTAGAATAATACTTGGTCCTTCAATTTTTAATTCATTTTCACCCGAAATCAAAATTCCATTTCCTTCATCAATAAAAAAAACTTGAAAGAGTTCTGTATGGAGATGTTCTTTTATCTCCCAATCATAAATTTTGCTTCGAGTTTCGAGCATTTCATGATGCAAAAAATTCGGAAAAACCACTGATTGTGTATCACCGTAAAGCCCCCCAAATTGTACTAATCCTTTTTTCATTGAATGTTTGAAAATAACGTCATAAAATCTTTATTAAATATATTAGTTTATTATTAAAATATTAATTTATATTCATAAAGTATTCATTATTAGATAAAAATTAAAAATCTCAAATCGTAAATTCCAAATCGCAAATAAATTTTATGTTTGATTTGTACAAGTATTATTTTGATTTATCCAAGAAAGTTTTTGACTAATACAATACTTTTGTTAAAAAATATTCGATCAATGAGCAACATCATCTACAACCCCCTAGATTTGGAAGTTCATCCTCCAAAACTATTTCCAGATTATAAATCAACGATTCTCAGAGCTCCAACTAAGCCTTTGGTGGTTATCAAACAATCGCTTTCGGAGTTGACGGGTCCAGTTTTCGGAGATTTTAATTTAGGTCCACTCGATCATGACCTTACAAAAAATTCTATCAAAAATGGTGAACCTTTAGGCGAGAGAATCAAGGTTTTTGGTAAAGTTGTCAACGAAAACGGACAACCAGTACCAAATACACTTATCGAAATTTGGCAAGCAAATTCTTGTGGACGTTATGTGCATAAAGTTGACCAGCACGATGCTCCACTTGACCCAAATTTCTTAGGAGCAGGGCGTTGTATGACCGACAAAGACGGAAATTATAAGTTTTATACCATAAAGCCAGGGGCGTATCCGTGGGGAAATCACTATAATGCTTGGCGTCCGAATCATATACATTTTTCATTGTTTGGGGCAAATATTACAAATCGTTTGGTTACTCAAATGTATTTTCCGGGCGACCCACTTTTGCAATACGACCCGATTTTCTTGGGTGTACCACCCAAAGGCCGTGATTTGTTGATTTCTAAGTTTGATTTAGAAAACACCGAAGAAAGTTTTGCCTTAGCCTATCGCTTTGACTTTGTATTGAGAGGCAATAATGCTACCCCTTTTGAAAATTTGTAAAAATGATAATCTTAAGAATGATAGTTTATAAAGTCAATTTTTGAATCGTAAAATCGTTATTCGCAAATCGTAAATCAAAATGAAACAAACTCCCTCACAAACCGTCGGGCCATATTTTGCTTATGGTCTCACGCCTGAGCAATATTTATATGATTTCAAGCAATTAGTTGGTAACCAGATGGTTAAGCCTTTTGAAGTTGAAAATGCTATCACGATTATTGGTAAAGTTTTCGATGGAAATGGCGTTGTGATTCCAGATGCCATGATTGAAATTTGGCAGAATGATGGCGAAAAGCAACTTTTTGGTCGCTTTGGTACGGGAACCGATGCTGAGAATCGCTTTATTTTTAGTACTGTCAAGCCAAAATCGTACAACGGACAAGCTCCGTATTTGTCGGTAATTGTTTTCATGCGTGGTCAGTTGATTCATTCATACACGCGTATTTATTTTTCTGATGAAGATGAGCTTAACGCAACTGATGAGGTATTAAACCTTGTTCCTGCTGATAGAAAACATACACTAATTGCCCAACAAATCTCATCATTGCAATATGAATTTAATATTTATATGCAAGGCGAAAATGAAACTGTATTTTTTGAAGTATAAAATGTAATGACGAGCTTACGATTGACGAAAAGTTTATTCGAAAGGTGCTTTACATTCGTAAATCGTAAATCAAAAATCGTAAATTAAAAATGTCTTTATACTCCGAGTATTTTTATTCAAAGGATATAAATAACCTTCTCTCCGAACGCCAAACAATTGCCCAAATGTTGCGTTTTGAAGGAGCTTTGGCTCTTGCTCAAGCTGAGAATGATATTATTCCTTTGCAATCGGCCGAAATTATTGATACTTGTTGTCAAGTCGATTTTATAGATATTGATAAGCTCAAATCCGAAATAAAATTAGGGGGGAATGCCGCTATTCCTTTGGTAAAGCAGCTCACTCGAATCGTAAAAAATAACGATGTTGAGGCATCGAAGTATGTGCATTTAGGAGCAACTAGCCAAGATGTGGTTGATACTGCTACTGTTTTGCAAATGCAGGAATATTGGTACTGGCTCAACGATAAATTAGTAATCCTTCAAGAACTTCTTACCGACCTCACGAAAAAACATCGAGAAACATTGATGATTGGCCGAACATTATTACAACAAGCTCGACCCATTACATTTGGACTGAAAACGGCAGGTTGGCTACAAAGTATCTCACGTAGTAAAGACCGCCTAAAAAGTACACAAAAGCGGGCTTTAATGCTTCAATTAGTAGGAGCCGTAGGAAGTGGGAATGCTAATATTTCAAAGTCAGTGCAACTGAGTTTGGCCAATATATTAGATTTAAAATCTGCCTTTTCTTGGCAATCTAATCGTGATACTTTAGTTGAGGCGGCTTCGGTTTTTGCCTTACTGAATCAATCATTGGGTAAAATGGCGAAGGATATTTCATTGCTTATGCAAACCGAAATTGCAGAGGTTTTCGAAGGAGCTGGTGAGGGAAAAGGAGGGTCAAGCACGATGCCACACAAACGTAATCCTGTTACTTGTGCGGCTATTATTGCTAATGCCACAAGGGTGCCGCATTTGGTGGCAAGTTTGTATTCGGCGATGCCTCAAGAGCATGAGCGTTCGGCTGGATTATGGCATGCTGAATGGGAGGTTTTAAGCGAAATTATGCTCCTAACTGCGGGAAGTATTGAGCGAGCTATTGAGTTAATGGAAAGTTTAGAAGTAGATAGACAGCGAATGTTACTCAATCTCGAACTTACCAAAGGTTTAATTTATGCCGAAAATGTTTCGCTGGCTTTAGCTACAAAAATAGGTAAAATTAATGCTCACGAATTGGTTGAAAAGGCCTGTAAATCAGCTATTTCGCAGCAAAAACATTTGAAAGAAATACTTGAAGAAATGAATATTGATTTACCCAATTTAGAAGCATTATTCAAACCCGAAAACTCAATTGGTAATAGTTTGGAAATGATTGATGAGATTTTGAATTAAACCTTTGTCAAAGTTTTGAACTTTGACAAAGGTAAAAGATAAAAAATATGAACTACAAAATACAAGGCACTCCGAACAGCCCCGTACTGATTTTCTCAAACTCATTAGGTTCGGAAATGATGATGTGGGATGAACTAATACCCTACTTACTACCTTATTTCAGAGTCTTGCAATACGATACACGTGGACATGGAAGTTCAAAGAATGATATCAGTATGGAGGGATATACAATCGAGCTTTTAGGAAAAGATATCATCAACCTAATGGATGACCTAAATATCGAAACTGCCTACTATTGCGGTCTTTCGATGGGTGGTTTGATTGGTCAATATCTTGGACTAAATCATCCCAATCGCTTCAAAAAGATAGTTTTGAGCAATACAGGTGCAAAAATTGGCAATGATGAGCGTTGGAATGGCCGAATCGAAACTATTTCCAAGAATGGTATGCAAGCTATTGTTGATGACACGATGGAGCGTTGGTTTACCGAAGATTTTCGCAAACAAAATCCAGAAAGAGTTGCCCAAACCCACGCCATGTTTTTACGTAGCGATGTGCAAGGATATTCAAATTGCTGTTGTGCCATTCGTGATGCCGATTTTCGAAATCAGCTTCAAAACTTGCGTGTTGAAACCTTAGTAATTACTGGCGATGAAGACCCTGTTACGAATGTTGAACAAGCTGAGTTTTTAGTAGCAAATATTCCAAATGCTACACTTAAAGTGCTTCATGCCAGACATTTAGCCGCTACCGAATTACCCCAAGAATATGCCAAAGTTTTAATTGATTTTTTTACAGGCCAGTCAACCTTTGACAAAGGGATGCACGTTCGTAGAACCGTTTTAGGAAACGCTCATGTTGATCGTGCGAATAGTAAAATAAACTCTTTTAATGCTGATTTTCAATCGTTTATTACAAATTATGCTTGGGGTGAAGTTTGGACTCGACCAAATTTATCAAAGCACAATAGAAGCTTGATAACCATGGCGATGCTAATTGCTTTGAACCGTCAAACTGAATTTAAAATGCACGTAAGAGCAGCCTTCAATAATGGTGTAACGGTTGATGAAATCAAGGAGGTAATCATGCAATCTGCCTTGTATTGTGGCCTTCCTGCTGCTAATGAAGCTACTCATGCTGCCGAAGAAGTATTTAAAGAATTAGGTATAAATATTAATGAATAAACATCGTAGAGATGTTGCATGCAACGGCTCTACTGTAGGAATTTACATTGAATTCAAAAAATATGAAAACAATAAAAACACAAGTCGGAATTATTGGTGCTGGGCCTGCTGGGCTTACTTTAGCTCATTGGTTAAAGAAAGAAGGTATTTCGTCAGTCATTATCGAGCATCGTAGCCAAGAATACGTACAGGCTCGTGTGCGTGCTGGTTTGTTAGAACAAAATACGGTTGATATATTCAAAAACCTTGGTTTAGCCGATAGATTAGTTCGAGAAGGGCAAGAGCATCATGGTGTCTATCTGAATTTTGATGGAAAACGTATTCGTGTGCCTTTCGGAAAATTAACCAATGGACGAAATATAACTATTTATGGTCAGCAAGAAGTCGTAAAAGACTTAACCGAAGCATGGGTAAATACTGGAGAAACCTTGCTTTTTGAAGCTCCTGCTCTTGAATTAGAAGGAATTGATAGCCAAAGTCCGAAAATATATTTCGAACATGAAGGTGAAAAAGGTATCATCGAATGTGATTTTATTGCTGCTTGCGATGGCTTCCACGGACTTGGCCGTAAGTCAATGCCAAAAGATAGTTACAAAGAATATACCGTTACTTATCCGTTTAGTTGGTTAGGTATTTTGGCAAATGTCGCTCCATCTTCTGAAGAGTTGATTTACGCTTATCACGAAAGGGGGTTTGCATTGCATAGTTTACGTTCAGAAAAAGTAAGTCGTCTCTACATTCAAGTTGATAATGATGACCACGTAGATAATTGGACAGACGAACAGATTTGGGAAGAACTCTCTATTCGATTAGGAACAGAAGGTTGGGAATTGAAATCTGGTCCTATTTTCGAGAAAAGTATTACGCCGATGCGTAGTTATTTTATTGATAATATGCAACACGGACGGTTGTTTTTAGCAGGAGATGCCGCTCATATCGTACCACCAACTGGTGGAAAAGGCCTAAATTTAGCGGTGGCTGATGTAAAACATTTGGTAGATGGATTTACTGATTTTTACAAGAATAATTCGATGAAGTCCTTAGATGACTATTCAAAAACTGCCTTAAAACGTATTTGGAGAGCTCAAGATTTCTCGAATTTCATGACTACGCTTTTCCACAAGCAAGCTGAGCATGGTTCATTCCAATATCAATTACAAAAAGCAAAATTCGAGTATATTTCATTATCAGAAGCATACGCCACAACCATTGCTGAAAACTATGTGGGATTGCCTTTTGAAACATTTGAAGATTAAACAAGTATTATAAATTCGACCTGTATAAATAAAAACATGAAGCAAGTTCCTATTGTTGACTTAAAAACCGCCGCCTCGATGGTTAAAGAGGGCGATACACTTTTGCAAGGTGGCTTTGGTATGACTGGTAATCCTGTTCATTTAATGCACGCTTTGGCCGAAATAGGTACTAAAAACCTTACATTTATAGGAAATAATACTGGCGAACCAGGCTTAGGTGGTGATAGACTTTTGGCAAACGGACAGTTAAAGAAAGTGATAGGTTCATTCTTTACCTCAAATCCCAATGCCGTGAAAGCAGTACAAGCAGGTTTGGTTGAAGCCGAATTATTACCACAAGGTACGCTTGCCGAAGCTCTTCGTGCGGGTGGAGCAGGAATTGGCGGTTTTTATACGAAGACCTCTGCAGGAACAAAGATTGCCGAAGGTAGAGAAACAAAAATAATTGATGGTGAAGAATATGTTTTTATCAAAGGTTTGAGGGGAAATGTAGCATTTATTCGTGCATGGAAAGCCGATACAGCTGGAAATCTTCAATACCGTATGACTGAAAATAACTTCAATAAATCTATGGCAACTGCCGCCGATTTGGTCATTGCCGAAGTAGAGGAGATTGTACCAGTTGGCGAAATTGCTCCCGAAAATGTGCATACCCAAGGTTGTTATGTCGATTATTTAGTACAAGCCACCCTCATGCTTGAAGATTTAGGTACGTCGGCATCGGTTTCTACTTCAAAGAAAGTCGATGAAGTTCGTATGAATATGGCCCGCAGAGCATTGCAAGAATTGAAAAAAGGCGATGTGGTGAATTTAGGAATCGGAATACCGACATTAGTAGCCGATTTAATTACCGAAGAACACGGCATTATCTTACATACCGAAAATGGTATGTTGGGTGTCGGGCCAGTCCCAACTGATGGTGGTGGAGCAATGGATTATCCGGTAAATGCAGGAAAAATACCAGTAACAGCCCTTAATGGAAGTAGCTATTTCGATAGTGCAGATTCATTCGCCATGATTCGTGGTGGGCATATTGATGTGGCTATTATGGGTGGTTTAGAATGTGATGAAGCAGCCAATTTGGCTAACTGGGCGGTTCCGGGCAAACCACTTTTAGGTGTAGGTGGGGCGATGGATTTAGCAGTAGGGGCAAAAAGGCTTATTATTACCATGACCCATACCAATCCCGATGGTTCGCCTAAAATAGTTCCGTCGTGTGTATTGCCGCTCACAGCTTCGGGCGTGGTTGATATGATTATCACTGATTTGGCAGTTTTTGCTTATCCAGCAGGTAAATTAACCCTCATCGGTCTCATGCCAAATGCAACTTTGGAAGAAGTAAAGGCTAAAACTAGTGCGAAGTTTGAGATTGAGTTAGATTAATAATTAATTTTAGTGAACTAAAATCCCTGTAAATCAGCGTTGGAACATCAGAGTTATCAGCGTGCCAAAAGTTATCGAATAATGAAAGAATCATATATCATAGATGCCATACGCACACCAATCGGTAGTTTTGGTGGCAGTTTATCGCCCGTACGTGCTGATGATTTGGCGGCAATTCCAATCAAAGAATTAATCAAAAGAAACCCCAACATTCCACTCGAATCTATCGAAGATGTAATCTTGGGTTGCCATAATCAAGCAGGAGAAGATAATCGTAATGTGGCTCGAATGGCCTTACTTTTGGCTGGATTACCTTATACCGTTCCAGGCGAAACTGTTAATCGTCTGTGTTCTTCAGGAATGTCGGCGGTTATTCACGCAAATCGTGCAATTAAAGCTGATGATGGTGATGTTTTTATTGCTGGGGGAATCGAACATATGACTCGTGGCCCAATGGTAATGAGTAAATCTTCAAAACCATTCGGTGGTGATGTCCAACTATTCGATTCAAGCTTTGGCTGGCGTTTTGTGAATCCACTGATGAACAAAATGTATGGTACTGACGCCATGGGTATAACGGCCGAAAACTTAGCCGAAATGTATAGCATTAGTCGTGAAGACCAAGATTTATTTGCTTATCGTTCACAACAAAAAGCGTTTGCTGCTCAACAAAATGGCATTTTAGCTGAAGAGATTATCGGTGTAGAAATAACCGATAAAAAAGGAAATATCTCAGTTTTTGACAAAGATGAATTTGTAAAAGGAAGTACAACACTCGAAACCTTGGCCAAACTTCGCCCAGCATTCAAAAAAGAAGGTGGAAGCGTTACGGCAGGAAATGCTTCGGGTTTAAATGATGGTGCTGCAGCTATGCTCATCACTTCAGAAGAAGCTGTAAAAAAATATAATCTGACGCCTAAAGCTCGAATTGTATCATCGGCAGTAGTAGGAGTAGAGCCACGCATCATGGGAATTGGGCCAGTAGGAGCATCTCAAAAAGCCCTACAAAAAGCAGGTTTAACGCTGAATGATATGGATGTAATTGAATTCAATGAAGCTTTTGCTGCTCAGTGTTTGGCTGTTTCAAGAAATCTTGGTTTGGCCGATGATGATGCCCGAATCAATCCCAACGGTGGAGCAATTGCTCTCGGCCATCCACTCGGAATGTCAGGTACAAGAATTGTTCAAGCGGCTGTAAATCAGCTTGTTAGAAGTAAAAAGCGTTATGCTTTGGCTTCAATGTGCGTAGGTGTAGGAATGGGCTACGCCGTGATTATTGAAAGAGTGTAGAATACTGACTTCCCTTAAACAAAAATCCCCCGTTATTGCTGACGGAGGATTTTTTTATTGCTAAAACTACGTTTTCGGTATTAATTAAGCGTTTTTCTTAACAATACCATCTGCGATGTTTTGAGGTACGATTTCGTAGTGAGAGAATGTCAAGTTAGCCGTTGCACGACCAGATGACATTGTACGAAGGTCAGTTACATAACCGAATAATTCTGAAAGAGGCACATCAGCTTTGATTACTTGCGAACCAGCTTTTGTATCCATACCTTTCATCATACCACGACGACGGTTCAAGTCACCAGTGATAGGACCAGTGTATTCGTCTGGAGTAATTACCTCAACTGCCATGATTGGTTCAAGGATTTTCGGACCAGCTTGACGTGCAGCTTCTTTGAAGCCCATACGTGCTGCCATCTCGAAAGACAATGAATCAGAGTCAACATCGTGGTAAGAACCGTGGAATAAACGAACTTTC